>NZ_JBFBBE010000178.1:0-14106 GCF_040682555.1 Streptomyces sp. NPDC051172 | reverse complement strand
AGCAGGCCCGCCCCTTCAGATGGACCAAGACCGCGGACCAGATCATCGACCGCATCTGCCGCTACTGCGACAGGATCTGCGGACCGGAACACTAGAACGGCCTGCACGGGAAGGGGGCGTGACCGTCGGGTCACGCCCCCTTCCCGTGTCATGTCGCTCCGGCGTCGAGTTCGAACCACACCACCTTCCCCACCCCGTGCGCCCGTACGCCCCACGCGTCCGCGAGGGACTGCACCAGGACCAGGCCTCTGCCGTGCGTACCGTCGTCGGCGTTCGGTACGCGCAGTCTGGGCCTGCGGCCCACGAAGTCCCTCACCTCCACCCGCAGTCCACGGGGTCCGAGGGTGGCGGTCAGCACCGCGTCCTGGTCGGTGTGGATGAGTGCGTTGGTGACGAGTTCGCTGGTGAGCAGCTCCGCTATCTCCGAGCGGCCGGACCTGCCCCACTGCCGTAACAGCTCGCGCAGCGCCCGGCGTGCCTCGGGCACCGCCTTCAGGTCCGCGCGGCCCAGTCTCTGCCGCAGCTTCCGTGTCTCGGACGGCTGCGCCTGGTCCGCGTCGCCGTCGGCCTTTTCCTCCGTCTTCGCCGAGAAGGCCCCGATCGCCGTGGGACCGCCCCCTCGTGCCTGACTCTTCATGACCCCCGCCCGCGTGCCGATGTCGGTCCCCTCCTTGTCGAACACGTTCACGGGATCCATGCCCCTCTGGGCGCGGGGCAGTCATGTCGAATGCTCAACGACCAGGTGTTCGGCCACGGATGCTGCGGTTCCGGCCGGATGGCGGGACCCTTTGGAAAACGAGGCACCACAGCCGTCCGAGCGCCGAGGGAGCCGCCGTGCACGACGACCGAACGCTGGTGGAGGCGCGCCTGGAGCGCGCCATGGGACAGTTCGTGCGGCCCGCGCAGTACGCGGAGCGCGTGCCGCTGGTGCTGTCCGTGTGGCATGTGCCCGGCGAACCGGTACCGGTGGACCAGGCGCTGCAGGCCGACTACGAGACCTTCACAACCGGAACGGCCTGGGGAAAGCCCTGGTCGACGAGTTGGTTCCGGTTGACGGGCCGGGTCCCCGAGGAGTGGGCCGGGCACCGTGTGGAGGCGGTGATCGACCCCGGGTTCACCGGCGACGGCCCCGGTTTCCAGGCCGAGGGGCTGCTCTACGACGCCGCGGGCGTGCCCCTGAAGGGCATTCACCCGCGCAACCGTCACCTGGCCGTGGGCTCCCCGGCGAGCGGAGGCGAACCGGTGCATCTGCTGCTGGAGGCGGCCGCCAATCCGGCCGTGCTGCACGGCTTCGAACCCACGCACCTGGGAGACGTCCTGACCGCCGGGGACCGTCTCATCTACCGGTTCCGCTCTGCCGACCTCGCCGTACTCGACGAAGCCGTGTGGCAGTTGGTGCTGGACGTCGAGGTGCTTTCGGAGCTGATGCACGAGCTGCCCATGGACCGGCCCCGGCGGCACGAGATCCTGCGCGCCCTGGAGGACATGCTCGACGCCCTCGATCTGCACGACGTCTCCGGTACGGCAGCTGCCGCCCGGGCCGCGCTGACCGACGTACTGTCCCGCCCGGCCTCCGCGAGCGCGCACCGGATCTCGGCAACCGGGCACGCCCACATCGACTCGGCCTGGCTGTGGCCGCTGCGCGAGACGGTCCGCAAGGCCTCGCGCACCTTCGCCAACGTCACCGCACTGGCCGCCGACTACCCCGAGCTGGTGTTCTCCTGCTCGCAGGCCCAGCAGTACGCCTGGGTGAAGGAGCACCAGCCGCACATCTGGGAGCGGATCAAGAAGGCCGTGGCGGACGGCAACTGGGCGCCCGTCGGGTCGATGTGGGTGGAGTCGGACGCCAACATGCCCGGCGGCGAGGCGCTGGCACGACAGATCGTGCACGGGAAGCGGTTCTTCGCCGAAGAACTGGGCGTGGAGACGGAGGAGGTCTGGCTTCCGGACTCCTTCGGCTACACCGCGGCCTTCCCGCAGCTCGCAAAACTGGCCGGAATCCGATGGTTCCTCACCCAGAAACTCAGCTGGAACCAGTCGAACAAGATGCCCCATCACACCTTCTGGTGGGAGGGCATCGACGGCACCCGCGTCTTCACGCACTTCCCGCCCGTCGACACCTACAACTCGCAGTTCCACGGCCGCGAACTCGCCCGCGCGGAACGCAACTTCGCCGAGAAGGGGCGCGCCAACCGCTCGCTCGTGCCGTTCGGGTGGGGTGACGGGGGTGGCGGCCCGACCCGCGAGATGCTGGAGAAGGCCCGTCGGCTGCGCTCCCTGGAGGGTTCACCGCGCGTGGAGGTCGAGAAGCCGTCCGCGTTCTTCGCGGCCGCCGAGCAGGAGTACGGGCCCGCGGCCCCGGTGTGGTCGGGCGAGCTGTACCTGGAGCTGCACCGGGCCACCTACACGACCCAGGCGAAGACCAAGCAGGGCAACCGGCGCTCGGAACATGCCCTGCGCGAGGCCGAGTTGTGGTGCACCACGGCGGCCGTACGCAATCCGTCGTACGCCTACCCGTACGACGCCCTGGACCGGCTGTGGAAGACGGTGCTGCTGCACCAGTTCCACGACATCCTGCCCGGGTCCTCGATCGCCTGGGTGCACCGGGAGGCGCGGGACACGTATGCGCGGGTGCTGGCGGAGGCGGAGGAGCTCACGGCTGCGGCCGTGGAGGCGCTGGGGACGGGCGGGCCCGTGGTGCTCAACGCCTCGCCGTACGAGCGGACCGAGATCGCCGGGGGCGTGCTGGTGACCGCGCCGGGGCTGGGCAGTGCGCCGGTCGTGGGCGCGGCGGGCGAGGTCGTACGGGCCGAGGAGGACGACGGCACGTACGTACTGGAGAACTCCCGGCTCCGGGTCACCGTGGACGCACAGGGGTTGCTCTCCTCGGTCCGTGATCTCGCCGCCGACCGCGAGGTGCTGTGTGGCTCCGGCAACCTCCTCCAGCTGCACCCCGATCACCCCAACGCCTGGGACGCCTGGGACATCGACCGGCACTACCGGCGCCGGCACACGGACCTCACGGACGTCGAGTCGGTGGAGCTGGTGGAGGCCGGGCCGCCGGCGGCGGCGGTGCGGGTGACGCGGACCTTCGGGAAGTCGCGGATCACCCAGGAGATCCGCCTCGCGGCCGGTGCGCGGCGCCTCGACGTCGTCACGGACGTCGACTGGCAGGAGTCCGAGAAGGTGCTGAAGGCCGCATTCCCGCTCGACGTGCACGCCGAACGCTCCACCGCGGAGATCCAGTTCGGGCACGTCCACCGCCCGACGCACACCAACACGTCCTGGGACGCCGCCCGCTTCGAGATCTGCGCGCACCGCTGGCTCAGGGTCGCGGAGGAGGGCTACGGCGTGGCGGTCCTCAACGACTCGACGTACGGCCACGACGTGACCCGCACCCCGCACGAGGGCGGCCTCGGCACGACCGTACGCCTGACGCTGCTGCGTGCTCCGCACAGCCCCGACCCGGAAACCGACCTGGGCACGCACCGCTTCACCTATGCGCTGCTGCCGGGAGCGGACGTCGGGCACGCGGTCGCCGAAGGGCTCGCGCTGAACCTGCCGCTGCGGGTGGCGCAGGCGCCGGTCGTGGAGCCGCTGGTCCGCGTCGACCACCCGGCCGTGACCGTCGAGTCGGTGAAGCTCGCGGAGGACCGCAGCGGCGATGTGGTGGTACGGCTGTACGAGTCCAGGGGCGGACGGGCGCGGGCCACGCTGGCGCCCGGGTTCCCGGCGGGCCGGGCCGAGGTGACGGATCTACTGGAACGGCCGCAGCACGAAAGCGACTTGAGCTTCGAGCTGCGGCCGTTCCAGATCCTCACGGTGCGGCTGCGACCGGAGTGACTACTTGGCCGCTGCGCCCTTCTCGCCGATGTGGAAGATCTGGCGGCTGTCGCGGTTCATGTCCACCACCAGCTTGGTGCTGGTGTTCCGGCTCCAGGTGAGGGTGACGACGGCCTCCGTGCGGTGCGCGGTGCTGCCGTTGTCAGTGACCTTCCAGGCGAGCGGGACGTTCTGGGCACGCAGGACGCCGTCGGCGTGCTCCCGGTCCTCCCAGGCCGCCAGTTCCTTCTGGAAGGCAGGGGTCAGGTAGTGGGCGCGCAGCGCGTCCCCGAGGTTGCCGCTGTCCTCGTCGGTCACCGCGTCGATGTAGGCGCCGTAGAAGTCGGCGATGCGGCTGACGTTGTCGGACGGCTTGCCGCTGACGCTGTGCGCGGCGCCGGCGGAGGCCTGGGCGGTGGCACCGAGGCCGAGGGCGACGGCGAGAAGGCCGGCGGTGAGGACGGTGCGGGTCTTGCTGCTCATGTTCGGTTCCCCGTTTCGAGTGGTTCGAGTGGTTCGAGCGGTTCGAGTGATTGAGCGGTCGAGTGGTCGAGCTGTGCTGTGGGCCGCCCTCCCGACCCCCGAGGCGGGAGGGCGGCCCTGAAGTCGAGGTCGGCTGCGGTTCCGTAGCGCCCGAAGGGGCGCGGGGAACTGCGCGACCGGCCACAACGACGGTGCGGACGATCGTCCGCCGTGAATGAGTGCAGGGGTGTCGGTCGTCGCCCGACGCCGGTTGGTCGGTCCGGCCCGGTCGGTGCGATACCAAGAGCATCGGCGGTCACGGCGGGCCGGCGCAACGGCAGACGCCCCATCCGCGACGGTGGAACCATCCCAGCCCTTCTGACGTGCAGATACATGAGTGCCTGGGATACGGGATGCGATGGACGACGGGGGAACATTGGAGACTCGGGACGACGTCGAGGCGTTCGCGGCGCTGTTACGGCAGTTGAAGGACCGCACGGACCGGAGCTACGGCTCCCTGGCCCGCCGCCTCAACATGAACACCTCCACGCTCCACCGGTACTGCGCGGGCGAGGCGGTACCGCAGGACTTCGCACCCGTGGAACGGCTGGCGGCCTTCTGCGAGGCGACACCCGGGGAACGGCTCGAACTCCACCGGCTGTGGCTGCTCGCGGTGGCGGCACGGCAGCGGCCGCGGGCCGCGGGTGAGGGGGCCGGGGCAGAGCCGACGGAGGTCCTGGAGGGCCAGAGCCCTGGGGGGACGACGAGTCCCGAGGGGCCGTCGCGCCCGGAGGAGCCGGTGCGCCCGTCGGCCCCTCCCTGGTTCCGACGCCGACGCACCCTCCTCGGGACCGCCGTGGGGACCGTACTGCTCGTCACGTTCGGCAGCCTCTCCGCCCTGTCGGCCGACCGCTTGCCGGGCGATTCGGCCAAGGCCCCCGGACAGTCCCGCACCACCGAACCCCCCGCGTCCCGACGCCCCTCGGCCGTGGCGACCGGCCCCTCCCCCACCGGCTCCTCGGCCTCACCGTCGGCAGGCCCAGAAGCTTCTGCCGACCCCACGTCGAAGGAGGGCGCGACGGCCGGCGGTAAGAGCGGAGCGCCCGCCTCCACCGGTGTGCCCCTCGCCTGGAGCGCCGACTCCCAGATCTGGGACGGGGGTTGCGCACACGACTACGTCATCGGCAAACAGCCGGACCAGGTGCCCCCGCCGCCGGTACCGCAGGACGCCGCGGCATGGGCGGCCACGCAGCGGGCGGTGCACGGGCGGCAGACGATGGTGCAGATCTCGGTGCAGGGGAAGTCGTCCACGGCCGTGGTCCTGGAGGCCCTCCGGGTCCGTATCGTCGGACGCGGCACCCCGGTCACCGGCACCACCTACGACATGGCGCAGGGCTGCGGCGGCGGCCTCGGCCCGCGCTACTTCGACGTGAACCTCGACGTCAACCGCCCCATCGCCCGCGCGGTCTCGGGCGCCGACGACCGAGGAGACCCCGCCCCCGCGGTGCAGTTCCCCTACCGCGTCTCCGCTCAGGACCCGGAAGTGCTGCTGGTCACCGCGACGACGGAAACGTATGACTGCTCCTGGTACCTCGAACTCGACTGGTCCTCCCAGGGCCGCACCGGCACGGTCCGGATCGACGACCACGGCCGCCCCTTCCGCACCAGCAGCATCAAGGGCCTGCCCCGCTACTGGTACGGCACGAACGGCCACGGGGTACGGCAGTGGGTGCCGGTCGGCAGTTAGCCGAGGGCGGGGCATGTTTCGGTCTCCGCGGATCCCTGCGGGTCCATGAATTCACACGCCGCGCCGTCACGCCTCCCAGACTGCGGCAGCCGTACGGTCGTCCGCGTATCCCTTGACCCTGACCTGGGTGTCGGCGAGGAAAGCGGCGAGGCCGGGCGGGGTGGGCCCGGACCACCGGGTCGTCAGATACCGGCACAGATCGGGTTCGCCGCGCAACGGCTCCGCGAGGCCGCTGCTGCACATCAGCAGCGTGTCCCCCGGGTGGGCGACGGAGGCACGGAACCGGAAGGGCTCGCGGGGCGGCTCGGGGGCGGGTTCGTACGGGCTCGGCGGGGTCGGGATCCCGAGGTCCATGGTGAGCCGGTCGCCCTCGGGGGTCTCCGCGGGCAGCGAGCCGAAGCCGACGACGGGCTCGCCGGTGGCTTCGCTGACCCGCGGCTCGATGTCCTGCCAGTCGCCGTCACGCAGGCGGAACAGTCCGCCGGCGCCCACCCCGAAGAAGACCCGTGTACGGCACTCGGGGTCGGCGGGCAGGAGCAGACAGCGCAGGGTGGCCGCGTACTCCTCGGGGTCGATGCCCTGTTCGGAGGCGCTGGCGCGGAGCTTGCCGAGGCTGCGGTCGGTGAGGCGGTGCAGGCCCGACTTGAGGTCGCCGCGCCGGCCTGCCCTTATGTCCTCCGCGAGCCGGGCATGACTGCGGCCGACGGCCCGGCCGATCCAGTGGCAGGCCTCGGCGGCCGCCCGGTGCGCGCCCGGTGTGGCGCGGGCGCCGGTGGCCATCGCCACCAGGACCAGTGCGTGCTCTCCGGTGCCGAAGCGGGCGGTGAGGAGGGAGTCGCGGCGCGGCTCGCCCCGGTAGCGGGCGGAGTCCCCGCGGACCGAGACGGCACGGAGGGTGCAGGCACCGTAGCGGGCGCCGTCCAGCACGGTGTCCGCGACCAGGTCGTCGAGGTCGTCGGGGTCGGCGGGCGGGAGCGCGGTGGGCTCGGCGTCGTAGGTGGGCGGGCCCGAGCCGACGTAGTCGAGGGAGACCGGGGGGAAGGTGGGGAGGTCGAGGTGGGTGGCGGTGTGTGCGGGCGCGGGAGCCGGCGCCGACGAGGCGGCGGCCTGCTGCGGGACGGGCTGCGCGGCGGTGGCGCGATGACGGGCGGTGTGCGGGAGCGTGCCGTCGGCCACCTGCGGCGAAGGGCTGCCCGCGGCATGGCGCGGACGGTGCTCCGCGACCGGCACGGATTCCGCGTCCGCCGGGGTGACGGCAGCAGCGGGCGAGCCGTTCCGGGCCAGGTCCGCGTCCGCCGCGCCACTCGGGCTGTTCGCCTCGGGGGGCATGCGCGACTCGGGCACCGTCGTGCCGGGTGTTTCCGTTGAGGTACGGCCGCCGGGCGGGGGCGGGAGGTCCCAGGGCGCCCTCCGCTGGGCGAACCCCTCGTCCACGCCCGCCCCGGCCTCGGCACCCATGGCCCCGGCCACCGAGGCGAACCGGTCGTCCAGGGTGTCGGGCGCGGCTGCGGGGCCCGTGTCCTCGGTGGAGTCGTCGTACAGCTGCCCCCACCAGTCGTCCTCACCGGTGGGACTTCCCCCCTGCTGGCTCATGCCCCTAATTGTCCACCGCATGGGCGGTATGAAAACGGGGCATCAGGAAAAACCGGCACAGCACTCCGCATGAGGCGGGCATCAAGAGTGAGCCATCGAACGGCGGTGCGGAAAGAGTGGCCGGTGTGACCCGGGCCCGGACCGCTGACCTGCGTCTCCTCCCTCCCTCCTGCACATGGGAGAGTGGGACCTCCTGCTGGTCGGACTGGTCCTCCTGCTCGGCCTGTGCGGAGTGCTGGTGCCCGGGGTACCGGGATCGTGGCTCGTGTGGGCCGCGGTCCTGTGGTGGGCGCTGAAGTCCACACAGCCGGTGTCCTGGTGGATCCTGGTGGGCGCGACCCTCGCGATATTCCTCTCCCAGGTGGTCCGCTGGGCACTGCCCCCCAGACGGCTGCGCGCGAGCGGCGCCACCCCGCGGATGGGGGTCTACGCGGGGGCGGGCGCACTCCTGGGCTTCTTCCTCATCCCCGTGCTCGGCACGATCCCCGGCTTCATCGGCGGCATCTACCTGTACGAACGCCTTCGCCTCGGCCGGCACGGCGAGGCGAAGGCGGCCTTGCGCACCGCGATGCGCTCGGGCGGCTCCAGCGTGCTGGCGGAGCTGTTCACCTGTCTGCTGATCGCGGGGGCGTGGCTGGGCGCGGTGATCTGGGGCTGACGTAGGGCCACGGGCCTAGGCCGAGGATCCGATGTGCGGCGTGGGGCACGCGTGCTTCGCTTCTCCCATGACCGAATTCAGCGAGGCGGAACGCGCGTACCTGAAGTCGCAGCGCCTGGGGCGGCTGGCCACCGTCGACCGGGACGGGCAGCCACAGGCCAACCCGGTCGGTTTCTTCCCCCGGGACGACGGCACCATCCTGATCGGCGGCTACGCCCTGGGCCGCACCAAGAAGTGGCGCAACCTCCTGCAGAACCCCAAGGTCGCCCTGGTCGTCGACGACATCGTGAGTGTGCGCCCGTGGAAGGTACGAGGCGTCGACATCCGGGGCGAGGCCGAACTCCTCACCGGCCCGCACGAGTTGGGCCCGCACCTCAGCGAGGAGGTGATCCGCATCCAACCGCGCCGGATCCACAGCTGGGGCCTGGAGGACCAGGAGGGCTAGAGGGCCGGCAGGGTCGCGGAAGGCTGCAGGACACCTTCCAGCGTCAGCAGCTGCACCTTCCGTTCGAGGCCGCCCGCATACCCGGTCAGCGAACCGTCCGCTCCGATCACCCGGTGGCACGGCCGGACGATCAGCAGCGGATTGGCGCCGATCGCGCCGCCCACGGCCCGTACGGCTGCCCGTGAGGCGCCGATCCGCGCGGCGATCTCGCCGTAGGTGGTGGTCGCGCCGTACGGAACACTGCCGAGAGCGGCCCACACCCGCTCCCTGAACTCGCTCCCGGCGGTGCTGAACTCCAGCCGGAACTCCTTCAGTTCACCGGCGAAATAGGCCGCCAACTGCTCCTCGGCAGCACGGAAGGCGGCGGGCTCGAACCGCCAACCGGCCTGCACCTCACGCCCCTTCCTCTGTCCGGGCACGGACACGGAGGTCAGAGCACCGGCCGGATCGGCGGTGAGGAGGAGGGGCCCGACAGGACTGTCGAAGCGGCTCCAGAGAACACTCATCAGGATCGGTCCCACTCTCTCGCTACACGCAGGTGTTGCAGGGCATACGAGCGCCAGGGGCGCCAGCTGTCGGGAACGTCGGGGGCGGGCGGGGCGGCGTCGGGATCGCCGAGCGCCCGGGTGCGGATCACGGCGACCGTATCCGCGTCCATGCCGGGCACGGCGAGCAGCGCGGCCTCCGCCTCGTCGCGGTCGACGCCCGGATCCAGGCGTACGGCGCCGTCGGCGAGGGCGGCGGTGAGCGCGCCCAGCGTGCCGTCCGGTTCGGCCTCCGCGAGGACGGCGGGCTCGGGGAACAGACGGGTGAGGCTGCCGCACGGCGCGTCGAGCGCCTTCCCGTACTGCCGTACGAGCCGTTCGGCCTCCGCCCGCCCCACCAGCGCGCGCACCGCCAGTTCCTCGGGATCCGCGGCCCCCGGCGACCGCAGCCCCGGCCGGGCGGCGACCAGCGGCGCGAGCCTGTCGTCACCGCCGAGCCGCTCGTCCACGGCGTACGGATCCGCGTCGAGATCGAAGAGCCGCCTCAGCCGCACCACGGCGGTGGTCAGATCACGGGGATCGGTGAGCTGCAGCCGGGCGTCCAGCCAGCCACCGGGATGGGCACCGGACGCGGACCTGGCGGCCCCCGCGCGCTCGTCGACGGCGACGATGCCGGTTCCGTGCGGAAGCCGGAGGGTACGCCGATAAGTCCGCCGCCCACGCGCCCCACTCACCTCCTCGACCTCACCCACGGCCTCACCCGCGAGCAGATCGAAGACGGCACCGGCCTGGTACGGCCCCCGGTGGGCGAGCCGCAGCGGAATCCCCGCGGCCGGGGTGGCAGCACGCCGACCCGCACTGGGAGCGGCCGCCCGCAGCTCGCTCGGCGTCGACGCGTACACGTCCCGGATCGTGTCGTTGAACTGGCGGACACTGGCGAACCCGGACGCGAACGCGATCTCCGTGATCGGCAGCTCCGTCGTCTGCACCAGAACCCGCGCGGTGTGCGCCCGCTGGGCCCGTGCGAGAGCGACGGGCCCGGCCCCGAGCTCACCGGTCAGCTGCCGCTGCACCTGCCGCGCGCTGTACCCGAGCCGCGCGGCAAGCCCGCTGACCCCCTCCCGGTCCACAACCCCGTCTCCGATGAGCCGCATGGCCCGCCCCACCACATCCGCCCGCACATTCCACTCGGCCGACCCCGGCACGGCATCCGGCCGACACCGCCGACAGGCCCGGAACCCCGAGCCCTGCGCGGCGGCGGCCGTCGCAAAGAACCGGACGTTACGCCGCTTCGGCGTCACAGCCGGGCAACTCGGCCGACAGTAGATCCCGGTCGTCGCGACGGCGAAGAAGAACTCCCCGTCGAACCGGGCATCCCGGCTCCGCACGGCTTCGTACCTGCTGTCTTCGTCCACCACACCACCCAGTCTCCGCCGCCCGGGACGATCGAGCTGGCGGAAATCGGACGTGGAGTACGCGAGGCGGGCGCACGAGGTCGCGCGCGAACGAGGCCACGTCAGCCCATCTCAGCCCGTCCGGCGTTTGAGGACGAGGCCGTTCTCAGGCCGAAGCGGGGGCCCGGGGGCGGCAGCCCCCAGCCGGCGCCCCACCCGGCACCCTTACCGCCGCCCCCGCTTGAGCTCCATTGCCGCCCGCCCCTCGGACCCCCTCCGCTTCCACTCCCGCCGAAGCTCCGCACGGACCCGCGCATCGGTCTTCGCCACAATCCACTGATTCTCCCGCATCAGCTTGCGATAACTCTCCAGCCGCCGATGCGGCAACTCCCCGCTCTCGACAGCCTCCCGCACCGCACACCCCGGCTCCGCATCATGCGCGCAGTCGTGGAAGCGGCACCGCTCGGCCAGTTCCTCGATCTCGGAGAAGACCTGTCCGACCCCGCTCTCGGCGTCCCAGAGGCCGACGCCCCTGAGCCCCGGAGTGTCGATGAGGACACCGCCGCCGGGCAGTGCGAGCAGGTTGCGGGTGGTCGTCGTATGACGCCCCTTGCCGTCGACGTCCCGCGCGGCCTGCACCTCCATCACCTCGGCGCCGAGGAGCGCGTTGGCGAGGGTCGACTTGCCCGCACCGGACTGCCCGAGCAGCACGGACGTACCGCCGGAGACGAGGCCGACGAGGACGTCGAGCCCGTCCCCTTCCACGGCGCTGACCGTCAGCACGGTCACGCCCGGCGCGGACAGTTCGACGTCCTGGACGAGATGCGCGCGCGTCACCGCGTCGGGCACCAGGTCGGCCTTGGTGAGCACGACCAGCGGCTGCGCACCCGACTCCCAGGAGAGTGCCGACTTATGCAGCAGGGCCTCACCGCCCGAACTGGACATGGCAAGCGCCAGGAACCGCTCGATCCGCCCGAGGTCCAGTTCGGCCGCGAGCGACACACAGATGACGGCATGATCGATGTTAGTGGCCAGCACCTGGCCCTCGGAGCGCTTCGACGACGTCGAGCGCACGAAGGCGGTCCGGCGCGGCAGCAGCGTCCGTACGTACAGCGGATCGCTGCCTTCAGGGTCCACGGCGACCCAGTCCCCCGTGCACACGACCTTCATCGGGTCACGGGGAACGACGAACTCGGTGTCGGCACGGATGATCCCGACCGGTGTGACGACGTCACACAGGCCACGGTCGACCCGCACGACACGGCCGGGCAGAAGACCCTGCTCGGCAAATGGAGCGAATTCGGCCTCCCAGTCCGCATCCCAGCCGTACGGCGCGAGGAGATGCGAGAAGGACGAGGACGAACCCAGGAGAGAAGAAGAGGAAGACAAGGGGTGACCCTTCACAAGGGTGGCCCCGGCACCGCGCTCACAAGCGCGGGAGAAGCAGAGGTCAGCCGGAGACCACAGGAGTGGACTGAATGAACTTCTGGTTGCGGGCAACGCCCATCACAGAGACAGCCATCGGTCACACCTCCCCTTTCTCACTCGGCCGACAGCAGCGGCCAACAGCCGCTGCCTGAAGTGGACCTCACCATAGAGGCGCCCGCACCCGAGCGCCACCGATTTTCTGACAGGGGCACAGGCTGTGCTGTCGCGGAGCTGAATTGGGTTCCGCTTGCGCTTCTGGCCAGCAAGCAGAGCTGTGAGGTGCGCGGTGAACTCCTCTGGGTGTAGCTCCTTTGGAGGGACGGCTTCACCAGCACCGACCTTCGGATCCACAAGTGGCGCGTGATCCCTCCGGCGTCCTCGAACCGCCCCGCGTTCACCAGCGCGGGTCGGACTTTCGATCTTGGTTGCGGCTGACGCGGCGACCTGCGGCGTTCGTCTGGAGGGCACTTGCACTGCGCGCGATCGAATTTGCATAGTCCCAGCTCAACCCCACCCTTCAAGGGAGCTACACCCATCTCGGAAAGGAGCACTGGCCGCAGCAGGTTTGGGCACAGAGGGAACTAACAGGAAGCACCCTGATAACCGGGCGTGCCACCGCTACGGTAATCGGCGTGATCGCTTCAGCAGGTTGCGTCCATGGAGATGGTGTACGGGTTCGACCTGATCCGGGGGTTTGCTCCGGCATCGGGATGGCGCCCGCATAGATGAACGGCCACCGGCTGATCTTCGAAGTGTCGAAGCCTCGAAGGAGATCAGCACGATGACCGCACCCGACAGTCTGCCCCTGCACGCCCTCGCCGAAGACAATCTCGCCGCGGCGAGTCCCGATCTGCTGCGCGCGATGGTCAAGACGTTCGCCGACGCGCTCATGTCCGCCGAGGCCGACGCCCTCTGCAACGCCGAATACGGGCAGGTCAGCAACGAGAGAGTCAATCACCGCAACGGCTACCGCCCGCGCGAGTGGGACACCCGCGCCGGCACCGTCGAACTCGCCATCCCCAAGCTGAGGCAGGGCAGTTACTTCCCGCACTGGCTGCTGGAACGCCGTCGCCGTGCCGAGCAGGCCCTCATCTCGGTGGTCGCCACCGCCTACCTGCTGGGCGTCTCCACCCGCCGTGTCGAGAAGCTCGCCGAGAGCCTGGGTGTCACCCAGCTGTCGAAGTCCCAGGTCAGCGCGATGGCCAAGCACCTGGACGAACAGGTCGCCGCGTTCCGCAACCGGCCGCTGGACGCCGGGCCGTATGTGTTCGTCTGGGTGGACGCGCTCACGCAGAAGGTCCGCGAGGGCGGCCGCATCATCAACGTCCACGCGCTGATCGCGGTCGGCGTCAACGCAGACGGCCACCGCGAGATCCTCGGCATCGACGTGGCCACCGCCGAGGACGGCGCCGGCTGGCTCGCCTTCCTGCGCTCGCTGATCGCACGCGGCCTGTCCGGCGTCCAACTGGTCATCTCCGACGCGCACATGGGCCTGGTCAACGCGATCGGCGCCACCCTGCCCGGCGCGAGCTGGCAGCGATGCCGCACCCACTACGCCCGCTCGCTGCTGAGCCAGGTGCCCAAGTCGGCCCAGCCCTGGGTGGCCACGCTGCTTCGGACCGTCTTCGAACAACCCGACACCGACGCCGTGAAGGCCCAGATGCGACACGTCCTGGACGCTCTGGAAGCCAAGTTCCCCAAGGCCGCAGCTCACTTGGACACCGCCCAGGGCGACGTCCTGGCGTTCACCCTTCATCGGGTCACGGGAACGACGAACTCGGTGTCGGCGCGCACGGTGCCGACCGGGGTGATGACGTCGCACAGACCACGGTCGACACGGACGCGCACTCACAGGCGCGAAAGAGCAGGAAAGGTCAGCCGGAAACCACGGAGGTGCAGTGGATGAACTTCTGATTGCGGGCAGCGCCCATCACAGAGACATCCGCTTCACGCGGTGGTAGCAATCTCCATATGCCATGAGCCTCGATCCACCGCGTGATAGTCGGCCTGTGGACAGAGGAATAGGAAGAGGTGCCTGCTGACCTGCGATGATGGGAGTTCCTACGCTTCCA
>NZ_JBFBBE010000177.1:0-14114 GCF_040682555.1 Streptomyces sp. NPDC051172 | reverse complement strand
CCCAGGACCAGCCAGAACTACACCATCCACGCCACCGTCACGTTCTTCGAACACGGACTCGCAAACCGCTCACGGACGTAAACGCAACGGTGTTGCGTGAACCTTCACCTGCACCTGCCAACGTGGCAACTGCACCTCCACAGACGCACGGCGGCGGCCGTCACCGTGCCCCACGCTGCGATGAAAGTCCGCTTGTTATCAGCATCCGTTGACCAGCCCGACGCGACGTCCGACTGTCGACCGGTGGCCCGACCGCTGCGATCCAGATATCGAGATATCGTGGTGTGTCGGAGCGTCTGGCGAAAGAGGTGGCTCATGGCCGCGACGGTGAGATCGGGGTCGGGCGATCTGATCGAGGTGTTCAAAGCCCTTGGCAACCCTGCCCGTCTGCAGATCATGCAGTGGCTGAAGGATCCTGACACACACTTCAGTGAGTACGAGCCGATCGCGGACCGCCAGTCGGTCGGTGTATGTGTCACACACATCCAGGCGAAGTCGGGACTCGCGCAGTCAACCATCTCCAGCTATATGAGCACGCTCGAACGGGCGGGACTCGTGCATCCCACCCGGGTGGGCAAGTGGACCCACTATCGGCGCGACGAAGATCGGCTGGCACAGGTGGCACGAGCGATCGGCGACACCCTCTGATTAACGAATCGCAATATGTCGATATGATCTCCTCATGTCGACTTTCGATGCTGCTCCCACCGCCCTGATCGTTCACGCTCACCCTGAGCCCCACTCGTTCAGCACGGCCCAGATGGCCACCGCGGCTCAGGCCCTGCGCGATGCCGGCTTCCGAGTCGACGTCCTCGACCTCTACTCCGAAGCATGGGCCCCGGTCCTCGGCTGTGAGGAGTTCGCTCCGGTGGAAGGCCCTTTCAAGCCGCAGGCCGAGCAGCGGCGCGCGGTCAGGGACGGGACGCTCGACGCGGCCGTCAAGGCCCATCTCGATCGGCTGCTCGCCGCTGATTTGCTCGTGCTGTCGTTCCCGATGTGGTGGTTCTCGCTGCCCGCCATCCTCAAGGGGTGGGTGGACCGGGTCTTCGTGATGGGCGGGGTCTTCGGCGGGGACTACGGACTCTTCGGCGACGCGGCGCTGGCCGGGAAGCGCGCGATGCTCCTGTTCACGACCGGCGGGCCCAGCGAGTCGTTCCGGCCTGGTGGCGCCTTCGGCTCGATGGACGACTTCCTGTTCCACATCCACCGCGGCATGTTGGAGTTCGTCGGCTACAGGGTCCTCGACCCCGTGGTCACCTATGGACCGGCCCGGATGACCGACGAGGAAAGGGCAGCGGCGCTGGAAACGGTCAGAGACTCCGTCGCGCGCGCCGCGGCGGATTCGCAGCCCACCGTTCGTTGACCAGCCGTCCTGGTGACGGGCCTTTGGGAGCCCTGCCGCCCGGCACGCACCTGCCGGCGGGGAGACCGGGCCACCGAGCTGCCGATGAGCTCGCACGAGAAGGTCACGGCAGTCCTGCCAAGTGAAGCCCCGGTCGGCCGGTTCCCTGACGGCGGTGGCCGGAGAACGCAGGCCCTGCAGGTTTCTGGATCCAGCAGTTCCACCGCGCCGAGAAAGGATCGAGCGTGGCTCCGGCTGGACCGGCTGCAAGGCGCATCCGACCGCGACCTGTGAGATGACGGAACCGGTCCACCAGGCGCTCGCGCAACGGGAGTTGCTGCCGGACATGCATGTCGTGCATGCCGACCACACCACTGCCGCCTTGTTCCTGGCCGCGACCGAGCGGGGTATGGAGCTGCCCGGCCCCGCACGACAGCAGCCGCCAGTCCCGCGGACACCGAAGTTCTGGGTGGTGGGAGCAGAAACACCACCGCAACGGCACCCGGTGATCAAGGCGTTCTTGCACGCGCCAGCGCAACCTGCCGGCGACCCGCCTCGGCCGCCTCTTCGCCACCACCGCGATCAACATCATCCGTATCGGCCGATGACCGACCGGCACCCCACTCGGCGGCACCCGCACCTCTCACCTCGAAGTCCTCATACGCGCGGCCTGGCAGCCCGATTCGCGGAATTCAGCGGAGTCCTGAAGAGCGACGCACTGCGAACGGATTCCGGTAGCGAGTAATGCGACGGCGGGGGCGCACGGGGCTGAGCGAGGGGCGCGGGAGTGCGGAGGCTCCGGTGTGCTGCCTCGTTCGCGAGGTTTGCGTTACCAAGAGGTGAAACCGCCCCCTTCGCGCCGTACCGAGGCATCCGCGGGGCTGTTTGCCTTGTACATGCGACGCCGAGCTGTCGTCCATCGTGGCGTCGCCTTCATCCCCGACCACTCCGCTCACTCCTGTACGTCCCCAGGGAGGGAATGTGTCCGCCCCCGAAAGCGCCACCGGACCCGCCACCGAGGAACCCGTCCCCGAACCCGACGGCGAGGGGCAGCTGACCAGCCTCGGCACGCAGGCGGCACGCCAGCTCGCCACGACGACCAAGTCCGAACCGCAGATGCAGGCCATCAGCTCGCGCTGGCTGCTGCGGACGCTGCCGTGGGTGGACGTCAAGGGCGGCACCTACCGGGTCAACCGGCGTCTGCAGCTACGGATCGGCCGCGGGCGGGTGCAGTTCGAGCAGAACGGCGCCGACGACATCAAGGTCATCCCCGAGACGCTCACCGAACTTCCGGTGCTGCGCGGCTACTCCGACACCGATGTCCTCAAGGAGATCGCCAACCGCTTCCGGGTCCGGGAGGTGCGGGCGGGACAGGTGCTGTTCCAGGCCGGGCAGCGGGTCACGGAGGCCTATCTCGTCGTGCACGGGAAGTTCACCCGCTTCACCGAGGGCAAGTACGGCGAGGAGGAGATCACCGGGGTCGTCACCGACGGCGACCAGATGGGCGACGAGGCCATCGGGCAGTCCAACCCGCTGTGGCTGAGCTCGGTGCGGGCGGAGACGGCCGGCGTACTGCTGGTGCTGCCCTGGGACATCGTCACGGAGTTCACGGACCGCGTGCCGTCCCTCGCCGCACATCTGGAGGCGTTCGCGGCGCGGCAGAAGCTGCCGATGAACCGCAAGGGCGAGGCGGACGTTCCGGTACAGGCCGGCCATGTCGGCGAGCCGACGCTCAACGGCGGCTTCGTGAACTACGACCTCGCGCCGCGCGAGTACGAGCTGTCGCTCACCCAGACCGTGCTGCGGGTCCACACCCGGGTCGCCGACCTCTACAACAACCCGATGAACCAGACCGAGCAGCAGCTGCGCCTGACGGTCGAGGAGATCCGCGAGCGCCAGGAGTGGGAGCTGGTCAACAACCGGGAGTTCGGACTGCTGCACAACGTCGACTACGGCCAACGCGTCAGTACCTTCACCGGGCCGCCCACCCCGGACGACATGGACGAGCTGCTGGCCATGCGCCGCAAGACCAAGGTGTTCCTCGCCCATCCGAAGGCGATCGCGGCCTTCTTCCGGCAGTGCAACCGGCGCGGCCTGGTACCGGGCACGGCGAGTGTCGAGGGGCACGAGATCCCTGCCTGGCGGGGCGTGCCGATCTTCCCCTGCAACAAGATCCCGATCAGTCGCGATCACACCAGCAGCATCATCGCGCTGCGCACCGGGGAGTCCGACCAGGGGGTGATCGGGCTCTACCAGACCGGCATCCCCGACGAGTTCCAGCCGGGCCTGAACGTGCGGTTCATGGGCATCGACACGGCCGCGATCATCCGCTATCTGGTGACCGCCTACTACTCGCTGGCCATCCTGGTGCCGGACGCGGCCGGGATCCTGGAGAACGTCCAGATCGGCCGGACGGCCGACTGAGGGTGGAGTACGCAATGAGCACGCCCGCTTCCTCGTCCTCGCTGCCGGGGCCGCCCAATCTGGCCCGCACCGTGCGCACCCGGCGCGGCGGCGCGATCCCCGGCCTCAAGTACCGGCAGGTCGCCCCCGCCGACCCGGCGAAGGTCGAGGAGGTCGACCGCAGGCTGGAGGCCTGGGCCCACGGTCTCGACCTGTTCCCGAAGGCCTGGTCCGGGGACTTCTCGGGCTTCCAGTTCGGCCGGGCCGTGGTGCTGCAGCATCCGGCGGCGGCCGACCTGGAACGCCTCACCGCCGCCGGCAAGTTCCTGCTGGCGGAGAACCTCGTCGACAGCTGCTACTGCGAGGAGGACGAGGGAAGGGGCGGCGCCCGCCGCGGTCTCGGCGGCCGGCTGATCCTGGCCCAGTCGGCGCTCGACCCCTTCCACAGCACACCCGCGCTGCAGGAGCAGTGGGCGCACGGAGTGCAGGCCGACGGACCGCTGCGCTCGTACCACTGGGCGATGAAGGACTACGCCGCCGTCGCCACCCCCAGCCAGACCGACCGGTTCGTGCACGACATGGCACGGCTGCACCTCGGTTATCTCGCCGAGGCCGCGTGGGCGGAGATCCGTTACGTGCCCCAGGTGTGGGAGTACCTGGTGATGCGGCAGTTCAACAACTTCCGCCCCTGTCTGTCGATCATCGACGCGGTGGACGGCTACGAGCTGCCGGAGGCCGTGTACGCCCGCCCGGAGATCCAGCGCATCACCGCACTCGCCTGCAACGCCACCACCATCGTCAACGACCTGTACTCCTTCACCAAGGAGCTGGCGAGCGACCCCACCCACCTCAACCTGCCCCAGGTCCTCGCCGCCAACGAGCGGTGCGGGCTGAAGGCCGCCTATCTGAAAGCGGTCGAGATCCACAACGAGATCATGACCGCGTTCGAGGACGAGTCCGCCCTCCTGTCCGCCACCTCGCCCCTCGTGGAGCGCTACGCCCGGGGCCTGTCCGACTGGGTGGCCGGCAACCACGAGTGGCACGCCACCAACAGCCACCGCTACCACCTGCCCAACTACTGGTAATACCCGCTGTGCTGACAACCCGTCAGACGCATCACGAGGAGTCCTAGTTGACCATCGCCCCCCACGCCGACACCAAGGCGGCACCGGTGCCGACCCAGTCCACGTACCAGAACCGCGTCGCGGACTACTGGAACGCCGAGGAGAACCCGGTCAACCTCGAACTGGGCAAGATCGACGATCTCTATCACCACCACTACGGCGTCGGCAACGTCGACTGGACCGTGCTCGACGAGCCCGACCCCGAGCTGCGGCGGGGACGGATCACCACCGAACTGCACCGCCTGGAACACGCCCAGGCGGAGCTCCTCGCCGGCCACCTCGGCCCGCTGTCCGCCGCCGACCGCGTCTTCGACGCCGGCTGCGGGCGCGGCGGCGGCAGTGTCGTGGCGCATCTGCGGTACGGATGCCACGCGGACGGTGTGACGATCTCCGCCAAGCAGGCCGCGTTCGCCAACGAGCAGGCCCGCAAGCGGGACATCGACGGCCGGGTGCGCTACCACCACCGCAACATGCTCGACACCGGCTTCGCCACCGGCGCGTACGCGGCGTCGTGGAACAACGAGTCGACCATGTACGTCGAGCTGGAACTGCTGTTCGCCGAGCACTCCCGGCTGCTGCGCCGGGGCGGGCGCTATGTGGTGATCACCGGCTGCTACAACGACACCTACGGCCGGGCGTCCCGCGAGGTGTCCCAGATCAACGCCCACTACATCTGCGACATCCACCCGCGCTCGGAGTACTTCCGGGCGATGGCCCGCCACCGTCTCGTGCCCGTCCACGTACAGGACCTCACGGCCGACACCATCCCCTACTGGGAGCTGCGCCGACAGGCGGACCACCTGGTCACGGGCATCGAGGACACGTTCCTGACCGCGTACAAGAACGGCAGTTTCCAGTACCTGCTGATCGCCGCCGACCGGGTGTGATCCCCTCGGTCACGCGGTAGCGGCTGACCCGCGCCGGGGCACCCGTGCCGGCACGGGCCTGTGCGATCAATGCGGCATCCCCGCATCGCACGAGCCCGTGCCGGAACCCCCCGAGCGGCTCCCCCTTGAACCGTGGGCATTTACTGTTCTACCTTCGCCACATGGTCGGGGCATCAACGCCCGCTCATCAGCGGCACAACGGGCGGACGCCAGACGGTCCGGGTGATGCGGCATGCGACCGCACCTCGCTCTGATCGAGGACGACCCCGACTTCGCACTGATGTGCCGTTCCTATCTGGAGCGCGCGGGCTTCACGGTCACCTGGGCCATGGACGCGCGCGCCGGGAAGGCCGCCCTGTACGAGGGCGGTGTCGATCTCGCCGTTCTCGATCTGGGGCTGCCGGACGGCAGCGGCCTGGAGCTGCTGCGGGCTCTGCGGTCCACGAGCCGGCTGCCGGTCATCGTTGTGTCGGGCCGCGGCGCGGAGGCCGACCGGGTGGCGGGCCTGGAGATCGGTGCGGACGACTACCTGGTCAAGCCGTTCTCCCAGCGGGAACTGGTGGCCCGTATCCACGCCGTGCTGCGCCGCTCGCAGCCGCCCGAGATGCCGAGCGTGCTCCAGGTCGGCGCGCTGCGCATCGACTCCGCCGCGCGCAGGGCGTCCATCGACGGCGTCCAGCTGATGCTGCGGCCCAAGGAGTACGCCCTGCTGGAGATGCTGGCCGCCGCACCAGGCCGGGTGTTCTCCGCGGAACAGCTGCTGGAGCGGATCTGGGGCACGTCCTGGCAACAGGCCGCGACCGTGGTGGAGCACGTCTACCGGCTGCGCGGCAAGCTCGCCGGCCTGCCCGCACCCGCACCTCGGATCACCACCGTCCGCGGCTACGGCTACCGCCTCGACCCCTGAGTCACCGCTTCGGCCGCGGAGGTCCGACCATGCCCGATGTGCCGGACTTCCGGAGCCTGTTCGACGCGACGCTGTCCCCACTGCTCATCCTCAGCCCCGACTTCACGATCGTAGAGGTCAACCGCGCCTACCTCACGGCGACCCGCACCGAGCGGAGCATCGTCGGCCGCCCCGTCTTCGACGTGTTCCCGGACAACCCGGACGACCCGTCGGCCGACGGTGTCGCCAATCTGCGCCGTTCGCTCCAGACGGTGGTGGCGAGCGGTCGTACGGACACGATGGCGCTGCAGCGCTACGACATCCCGGCGGGCGAGGGGGGTGGCTTCTCCGAACGGTACTGGAGCCCGGTCAACACGCCGGTGCTCGGTGACGACGGGCAGGTGCGGTACATCATCCACCGCGTCGAGGACGTCACGGAGTTCGTGCGTCTGCGGCGGGTGGGGCGGGAGCAGCAGCGGGCCGTCGCCGAGGCGGAGATGCGGGCCGAGGGCATGGAGATCGACCTGTTCGTACGGGCGCGGGAGATCCGCGAGGTGAACGAGCAGCTCAGCCGGGCCAATCACGAACTGGACGCGGCGGGCCGCAGGCTGCGGGAGGAGCAGCAGGCCAAGGACCGGTTCATCGCAACGCTCTCGCACGAACTGCGCAACCCCCTCGCGGCCGCCACCGCGGCCACGGAGCTGCTGGCCCTCGACATGCCGCAGGGGCACCCGGCGCTGTCCGTCCTGGAGCGGCAGCTGAGCACCCTGGCACGGATGAGCAACGACCTGCTGGACGGCACGCGCGCGGTGACCGGGCGGCTGGAGCTGGTGTGCGATCCGGTCGACATGCGGTCCGTCGTGCACGGTGCGTGCGCCGACATCCGGAGCCTGTTCGGGCACGACAGCCGCACGCTGGCCCTCGTGCTGCCCGCGGAGCCGGTCGTGGTGGACGGCGACCGGCTGCGGCTGGCCCAGGTGCTGACCAACCTGCTCTCCAACGCGCTGAAGTACACCCGCCCGGGCGGCCATACCGAAGTGGATCTGGCGGCCACAGACGGGCAGGCCAGGCTGACCGTGCGGGACGACGGCATCGGCTTCTCCCCCGCCCAGGCCGAGGAGCTGTTCGGGGTGTTCATGCGGGCCGCTCCGGCCGGTCCTGACACCCCCGACGGCCTGGGGCTCGGGCTCGCGGTGGCGCGGACGGTGGTGGAACTGCACGGCGGCCGCATCTCCGCGCACAGCGACGGGCCGGACAAGGGCGCGACCTTCACGGTGCTGCTGCCGACGACCGACACCGTGAGCCCGCGCCCGTCCCGGCCGCCGGCCGTCCACGGCTCCCCCCGCCGGCTGTCCCTCCTGATCGTCGAGGACAACACGGACCTGGCCGCCGCCTACCGGACCTTGCTGGAACGCCAGGGCCACCGGGTCACGGCGGTGCACACGGGCCAGGACGCGCTCTCCGCCACCGAGGCGCACGCCTTCGACGTCGTCCTGTGCGACCTGGGCCTGCCGGACATCGACGGCTACGCGGTCGCACGGGCCCTGCGGGCGCGGCCGGACGGCGGCACGCTGCGTCTGATCGCGGTGTCCGGGTTCAGCCAGGGCAGCGACCGTGCCCTGTCGCGGGCGGCCGGGTTCGACGCCCACCTCGCCAAACCGCTGCCGCTGACCGACCTGCTGGACCTTCTGGAGCGGCTGGAGCGCCCGGACAGCGCCTGAACGCATCCCGGTGTCTTCCGCCCTGGGCCCGCCTGTGCTTGCCTGGGGAGCCGTTTTCGGTTGCCGGGGCTGGAGTTGCCGTATGCGGAAGCCGTGGATCGTGGGGATGCTGCTGACCGGAGTGCTGCTGCTCGGCGCGTGCGGCGACCCGTCGTCCGGCCCGCAGCAGGCACCGCCCTCCCCCGCCGTACCGGGAGCCTCGGCATCGACGACCCAACAGCAGGCCCCGGCCTCCCCGGGCGCCCCTGCCGTGGCGCCGCGCGTGCTCTACCTCGGGGACTCGCTCGCGATGGAGGCCCAGAACGTGCTCGGGCAGCAGCTGCGCCGGGATCTGAGGGCGAAGTACACGAGCGCGCCGTACTCGGGCACCACCCTGTGCGACTACCTGGAAGGCACCGGGGCGAAGTCGCTGGTGCCGGACGCGGACAAGGCCGCGGCACTGGTCCGTGCGCAGCATCCGGACTACGTGGTCATGCAGTTCTGGGGCAACGCGTGGGGCTTCACGTGGTGTATGGACGGCATCACCTACAACGCCTCACGGCAGAAGTACTTCACCCGCTACAAGGCCGACCTGCGCCGGCTCACCGAGCAGATCGCCGCGGCGGGCGGCAGCAGACGTCCGCGGATCGTGTGGGTGCTGCAGGGCCCGGACCCGATCACGCCCGACCGGGTCCGGCGCGTGAACCGGATGTACGAGCAGCAGGCCGCCGCCTCGGGCGACCTCGTCGCCGACGCGGGCGCGACGGTGAGCCCCGCCGGCGCCCGCTACACCTGGTCCCAGTACCTGCCGTGCACGGCCTACGAACACGAACACCGCGACTACTGCACTCAGCCGGACCGCGACCGCACCGCCCTCCACCTCGACCAGGACTATCTGCACTTCTGCCTGGCACCCACCACCGCCACCCCGAAGCCGTGCCCGGTGCGCTCGCCCGGCATCCTGCGGATCACCCGCGAGATCACGCGCGTGATCGGGCAGCAAGCCCGCATGCGGTGAGACGGTTGAGGTGGCGGCGCCGGCACAGGCCCAGGCCAGGAGCAGGTGCGGCCGGCCCGCCCTCAACCCCGCGGAAGGCGGACCGGCCGTCTGGAGCGGCCGTCACTCGCCCGCGTACGCCCGCTCCAGGGCGGCGATGTCGAACTTGCTCATCGCCATGAACGCCTTGGTCGTGCGGGACGCCTTCTCCTGGTCGGCATCGCTGATCATGTCGATGAGCCTGTCGGGCACGACCTGCCAGGACAGGCCGTACCTGTCCTTGAGCCAGCCGCAGGGGCCGGGCTCGCCGCCGCCCTCGGTGAGCTTGGTCCAGTAGTAGTCGATCTCCTCCTGGTCCTTGCAGAAGATCTGGAAGGAGACCGACTCGTTGAACTTGAACTGCGGGCCGCCGTTCAACGCGACGAACTTCTGGCCGTTGGCCGTGAACTCCACCGCCAGCACCGATCCGGCGGGGCCCGCGCCTCCCTCGACGTTGCGGCCGACCCGGCCGATGCTGGAGTTCTTGAAGATCGACACGTAGTAGTGCGCGGCCTCCTCCGCCTGGCCGTCGAACCAGAGACACGTGGTGAATCCGTCGGTGGTCATGAGCACCTCCTGGGGCGTGGAACGCGGTCACCTGTATCGACTGATCCTCGCCGCGGAACTCATCGGTCGGACGGCCGATTGACCTGGGTGGCCGCATCCCCGTACGGAACTAGGCTCGCGGCCATGACGTCTTCGCCCGCACCGACCGCGGACAGCATCCGCCCCTTCCGCATCGACATCCCGCAGAGCGACCTCGACGACCTCCACGAACGCCTGGACCGCACCCGCTGGCCGGACGAGCTGCCCGGCACCGGATGGGCCTACGGCGTGCCGGCCGACTACCTGCGCGAGCTCCACCACTACTGGCGCCACTCCTACGACTGGCGAGCCGCCGAGGCGCAGCTCAACCAGTGGCCGCAGTTCACCACCACGATCGACGGATCGACCGTCCACTTCGCCCACGTCCGCTCCCCCGAGCCGAACGCCACACCACTGATCATCACGCATGGCTGGCCGGGGTCGATCGTCGAGTTCCTGGACGTCGTCGGGCCGCTCGCCGACCCCGCCGCGCACGGCGGGGACCCGGCCGACGCGTTCCACGTCGTCGTACCGAGCATCCCCGGGTTCGGGCTGTCCGGGCCTGCCGCCGACACCGGCTGGGAGGCGGGACGGGTCGCCGACGCATGGGCCGAGCTGATGCGACGGCTCGGCTACGAGCAGTTCGGCGCGCAGGGCGGCGACTGGGGCGCCGCCATCTCCCGCGAGCTGGGGCGCGCACACCCGGACCGGGTGATCGGCGTACATCTCAACCTGCTCCCGGGCGCGCAGCAGGCCACCGAGCCGACGCAGGACGAACTGGACGAGCTCGGCACGGAGGAGCAGGAGCGTGCGCTGCTGTCCTGGCGCCGGTGGAGCGAATGGTCACGCGAGGGCACGGGGTACGCCGTCCTGCACTCCACCCGGCCGCAGACCGTGGCGTACGCGCTCAGCGACTCGCCCGTCGGCCAACTCGCCTGGATCGTGGAGAAGTTCCGGGAGTGGACGGACTCGGCACTGCTGCCCGAGGAGGCCGTGGACCGGGACCGGATGCTCACCAACGTGATGCTGTACTGGCTGACCGGGACCGCCGGTTCCGCCGCCCGCATCTACTACGAGCGCGCCCACGCCACGGGCCGTGCCGCCCGGCCGGACGAGCCGTCGACCGCACCGACCGCGCTCGCCCTCTTCCCCGCCGAGCTCCAGATCCCGCTGCGCCACAAGGCGGAGCGCACGGAGAACATCGTGCGCTGGACGGAGTTCGACCGGGGCGGCCACTTCGCCGCGATGGAGGAGCCCGACCTGCTGGTCGAGGACCTGCGGGCGTTCTTCCGGCAGCTGCGCGAGAAGGGCTGAGAGCGGGCTCTGCCCGTGGCGAATCTGCCACGGGCAGAGAAACCGCGTGCGGGGCCGGCGCGGGGCCAAGAGTGGAGTCGACGGCATCACCGCTCGACGGGAGAGACCATGACTCCACTGACAACGCTCGCGCCCCGCGCCGAAGAGGGCGACACCCCGCCCAGCCGCCTCGACGACCATCTCGCGGCCCAACTCCTCGGCCAGCGCATCGTGTTCCTCGGCACCCAGGTCGACGAGGTCTCCGCGAACCGGGTCTGCGCGCAGCTGCTCCTGCTGTCCGCGGAGGACCCGCGCACCGACATCAGCCTGTACATCAACAGCCCGGGCGGCTCCGTGCACGCGGGCCTCGCGATCTACGACACGATGCGGCTGATCCCCAACGACGTCTCGACGCTCGCCATGGGCTTCGCGGCCAGCATGGGCCAGTTCCTGCTGTGCGGCGGCACACCCGGCAAGCGGTACGCCCTGCCGAACGCGCGGATCATGATGCACCAGGGGTCGGCGGGCATCGGCGGCACCACCGCCGACATCGAGATCCAGGCGGAGAACCTGGAGCACACCAAGCGGACCATGGAGCGGATCATCGCCGAGAACACGGGCCAGAGCCCCGAGACCATCGCCCGGGACGGCGACCGCGACCGCTGGTTCACGGCCGAGGAGGCCAGGGAGTACGGCATGGTGGACCGGGTCCTGGAGTCCCTCGCGGATGTCCGCCCGGCCGCCTCGAAGCGACGGATGGGGCTGTGACATGGGCAACTACACGATTCCGTATGTCGTCGAGCGGACCGCGCACGGCGAGCGTTCCTCCGACGTGTTCAGCCGGCTGCTGTCCGAGCGGATCATCTTCCTCGGCACCGAGATCGACGACGGGGTGGCCAACGTCGTCATCGCACAACTGCTCCATCTGGAGTCGTCGGCGCCGGAGAACGAGATCTCGGTCTACATCAACTCGCCCGGCGGCTCGTTCACGTCGCTGATGGCGATCTACGACACCATGACCTTCGTGCAGGCGCCGATCTCGACGGTCTGCGTCGGCCAGGCGGCCTCCACGGCGGCCGTACTGCTGGCCGCCGGGGACCCTGGGCGGCGGATCGTGCTGGAGCACGCGCGGGTGCTGCTGGGTCAGCCCGCCGCCGGTGGCAGCCGGGGCATGATCTCCGACCTCACGCTCCAGGCCAAGGAGATGGTGCGGATCCGCTCCCAGGTCGAGGAGGTGCTGGCCCGGCACACCGGGCACGACATCGCGACGCTGCACGCGGACATGGACCGCGACAAGGTGTTCACCGCCGAGGAGGCGGTCGCCTACGGGCTGGCCGACGAGGTGCTGAGCCGGCGCCTCGCCGCGGTCTGAGGCGCCGGCCCGCAAGCGTCCGTCAGGCGGCCAGGCAGAGTCCGTTGTAGGGCGACGTGGACGTCCGGCGGCTCCGGTCGGACTGCCGGCCGGCGATCCGGACGAGCTCGCCCTGCGCCCGTGCCAGCAGGTCGCCGAGGCCCAGTCCGAGGGCGTGGGCGGCGGCCGCGAGGACCTCCGAGGAGGCCTCCTTGCGGCCGCGCTCCACCTCGGAGAGATACGGCATGGAGATCCGCGCCTGATCGGCCACGTCTTTCAGGGTGCGCTCCTGGGCGAGGCGTTCGCGCCGCAGGACGTCGCCGACGAGGTCCCGCCACAGGGGCTCCCTGGGCGGCGGAGGCGAGGCGGCGGGCCGCTCGCCCTTCGGGCGGCGCAGCGGAATGACATCGGCTTCGTTCGGCGCTTGGCTGCTCACGGCTTCAGACTAGGTTCCCTCGCCTTGATGGGAAGAGACCGGCGTTCCGCTCTGGGTGGAATCACCGAGGCGGGGCCTGCTGTGACGATCTTTGTTCGGTCCCCGGTCGCGGGCATGCCCCGGCGCAGAGCGGGTACGCGCATTGCGAAGGGCACGACGTAGACGACGTCGAACCGTGACTCCGTGGGAGAGGAAATGGACACCGCCGTGGAACGGTCTGAGGCTGAGGTCGTCGCGAAGACCGCCGGGACCAGCACGGGTGATGGACCACTGCCGGGGATCGCGGAGCCACGCACCGTGGCTCCGCGTGACGCACGGGAGCTTTCTCGTCAGTTCTTCCAGCGCCTCTCGGAGCTCGAGGAGGGCACGCACGAATTCCAGTACGCACGCAACACACTCATCGAGATGAACATCTCGCTGGTGCGGTTCGCAGCCGGGCGGTTCCGTGGACGCGGCGACGACATGGAGGACATCGTCCAGACCGGGATGATCGGCCTGATCAAGGCGATCGACCGGTTCGAGCTGTCCCGCGAGGTCGAGTTCACCTCGTTCGCGCTGCCGTACATCGTCGGCGAGATCAAGCGTTTCTTCCGCGACACCACCTGGGCGGTGCATGTGCCGCGCAGGCTGCAGGAGCTGCGTGTCGAGCTGGCCAAGGCACGTGAGGAACTCGCCAGCCGACTGGACCGGGAGCCGACGGTTCCCGAGCTCGCCACCTTGATGAACATCCCCGAGGACGAGGTGATCGAGGCGCAGATAGCGGCAAACGGCTACAACTCCTCGTCCCTGGACGCGGCGCTGACCGGCGAGGGGCCGGAGGGCGGCGAGGCGGTGCTCGCCGACTTCATCGGGGTGGAGGAGCACGGGCTGCGGCTCGTCGAGGACTTCCAGTCGCTGGCCCCGCTGATGGCGGAACTCGGCGAGCGGGACCGGCAGATCATCCACATGAGGTTCGTGGAAGAGGCCACTCAGGCGGCGAACTGGTCGGCCCCGGCCGCCCGCATCTCCCGGGCGACCCGGACCAGCCGCGCGACACCCTCGGCGTCCCCCGCGGCGAACCCGTCCGCGGGC
>NZ_JBFBBE010000176.1:0-14208 GCF_040682555.1 Streptomyces sp. NPDC051172 | reverse complement strand
GGAAGCGTAGGAACTCCCATCATCGCAGGTCAGCAGGCACCTCTTCCTATTCCTCTGTCCACAGGCCGACTATCACGCGGTGGATCGAGGCTGAGTGAACTGGCTTGGGGTGAGGGGCACACGGCGCTCTTTGCCGTTGGCGCACTTTGCGAATCCGGGTGGTGCGGTGAGCGTCGCGGTGCCCGGCGGCTCGCCTGGCCGAAGAGGGGAAGGCGTAGGGCCTGACGCTGTTCCGATGACGCATCATTTGGAGTGCGTGGCGATCCTCGAACCTGCCGGTAAGGGCTCCTGACCTGCGGTTTTATATGTGTGCATTATGTGCGGTGTGGGCGTTACGGGCGATATCTTGACGCTGAAATGACGCTCATTTGACGCTCGTTCTGATGGGGTGTCAGGTGGGCTGAGGTGCTGCTCAGGCCGCTTGTGACGGCGAGGGGCGAACAGGGTCCGCTCGGAAAAAGGGCCTCGGGGCGCCCCCGGAGGGCACGCCTACCGCTTCGGATCAACAGGCCGGGTGGCGGCGAACATCCGGCGGTATTCGCTGGGGGTGATCCCGGTGGCGCGGCGGAAGTGCTGCCGGAAGTTCGCCGGGGTTCCGAGCCCGCAGAGCTGTGTGATGTGGTCGATGGTCGCGTCGGTGGTTTCGAGGAGTTCGCGTGCCCGGTCGGCGCGTGCCGCGTTGAGCCATTTGATCGGGGTGGTTCCGGTTTCCGCCGCGAAGGCGCGGGCGAAGGTCCGGGTGGAGAGCCGGGCGTGTGCGGCCAGGCCGGCGACCGTCAGCGGCTGGTCCAGGCGGTTCAGCGCCCATTCCAGGGTCGGGCCGAAGCCCGTCCTGTGCGGTGGGACCGGCGGTCGTTCGATGAACTGAGCCTGCCCGCCGTCCCGGTGCGGTGCGGCGACGATCTCGCGCGCCACGGCGTTCGCGACGGCCGATCCGTGATCGCGGCGCAGGAGGTGCAGGCAGAGATCGATGCCGCTGGCGACGCCGGCGGAGGTGATGACGTCTCCGGTGTCGACGTAGAGCGCGTCGGGGTCGACCTCGACCTTCGGGTGAAGCCGGGCGAGGTCGTCCGTGTAGCGCCAGTGCGTCGTCGCCTGCCGACCGTCGAGCAGCCCCGCGGAGGCGAGCGCGAACGCTCCGGTGCAGATCGAGGCCATGCGGGCGCCCTCTCGGTGTGCCTGGGCCAGTGCGGTCGCCACGTCCTCCGGCACACCGTCGGGAGAGCCGTGGAAGGCCGGCACGATCACGGTGTCCGCCGAGCGGACCGCGTCAAGACCGTATGTGGCGATGAGCGGCCAGCCGTTGGCCGTCTCGACGGGACCCGCGGTGCGGCCGCAGAGAAGCAGGTCGTAGGGCAACTCCGGCTGGTTGAAGATGTGGAACGGTATGCCGACCTCCATCGGAAGCACTCGGTCGAGTGCGAGCACGGCGATGCGGTGCCGCCCGACGAGCTGCTCGGATGCCATTGGAACAGTCATGGCGGAAGTCATGGCGGAAATCTATCCCCGGAGGGCACTTCTGCCACTTCCGGCCGCTGTGGGACCCCTGGATAGTGAAGGCGTTCCACAATCTGTGGAACGAGGTCGTCAGCGCTGCCAGGGGAGAGACCGAGGATGTTGAGCGATGCGGTTCCGTACCGGATCACGGTGCTGTTGTTCGAGGGCGTCGAGGAACTGGACGCGGTCGGGCCGTGGGAGACGCTCCGGTT
This sequence comes from Streptomyces sp. NPDC051172, assembly GCF_040682555.1. NCBI lineage: Bacteria > Bacillati > Actinomycetota > Actinomycetes > Kitasatosporales > Streptomycetaceae > Streptomyces > Streptomyces sp. NPDC051172. Next base: position 12,499 of record NZ_JBFBBE010000176.1, on the reverse strand, counting down.
CTGGCAGGAGCTGACCGAACGCGACGTGGTCGTCCGCACCGAGAGCATCGACGGACGGCCGGTGCGCTGCAGCCTCGGGTTGACGTTCACGCCCGATGGCGCCATCGACGACGGGCCGAGGCCGGATCTTCTCATTCATCCTGGTGGTGCAGGCGTCGAGACTCTCCGGGAGGACCAGACGCACCTGTCACGGCTGCGGTCCCTCGCGGCCGACGGCACGCTCCTGGCGTCCGTGTGCAACGGCTCTCTGGTGTTCGCGGCGGCCGGGCTCCTCGCGGGGCTCCCCGCGACCTCCCATTGGAGCGAGATCGACGGCCTCGTGTCCCGGCATCCCGACGTCGATGTGCGGACCGGCGCTCGGTGGGTCGACACCGGGCAGATCGTGACCAGTGCGGGGGTGGCCGCCGGGATCGACATGGCGCTTCACCTCATCGACCGTCTCGAAGGCACCGACATCGCCCGGAAGGTGTCCCACGTACTCGAGTACCCGTGGTCACCCGAGGCTTCCACGACTGTCTCGGCAGGGAAGTAAGGAACAGACGGACCGGCACCGGGCCGATCGGGACGCCCTCGTGCGACTGCTCGTCGAACTGCCGGTGACCCTGCTGGTCCGAGACGACCGCACCCTGATCCACCGCTCCCGCCACTGACCGCGCCGCCCTCCGCCGCCGTCAGTTCCCGGGCATGCTCATCGCCGCTCCGCATCGGACTTCCGACGTTCGGCCAACCCCCGGGATGCCACGGCGAGGTGGAGCTCCGCTCGGTGACCGGCCGCACCCGCGGCGGCAATCTGCTTTCACGCCGGCCGTCGGCCCGACACCACAGCGGTGGCCTGTGAGGGCCGCACCCGGATCTATGTGGCCGTGCAACGCGGGCGGCAACACCTCGTGCATGCCAGGCAGGCACGGGGATCGTCCAGGGCGACCCGGTCCGGGACCTCGCCGAACAGTCCACAACTTCCGGGAACTCACGCCCACTTCGCCGCGACTAATGCACCGGAACCCTTCAGCACCTGACCACGGCCCGTACACAAGGAGCCCGCATGTCGATGAACCGGCCGGCCGCTGCCGCCCTGGCCGCTGCCCTCTGTCTGCTCACGACAGCGTGCGGCTCGTCGTCCGACGACAAGGCGGGCGACAGCACCACCGAGGCCGCGGCCGCGAAAGCCGGCTACCCGGTCACGCTCGACAACTGCGGTGAGAAGGAGACCTTCAAGAAGGCCCCCAGCAGGGTCGTCGTGATGAACGGCGCCTCCGTGGCCGAGGTCTCCACCCTGCTCGCCCTCGGCCTCGGCGACAGGATCGTCGCCAACGAGCAGAGCTACGGCATGTCCGAGGTCGCGGGCCGGGCCGCGGCCATCAAGAAGCTGCCCACCGGGGACATCAAGCTCAACGACGCCTACGACGTCCCGCGTGAGGCCATGCTCGGCCTGCGCCCCGATCTCGTCCTGTCCGTCACCACGTACGGCTTCGACCAGAAGAACGGCTTCGCCACCCGCGAGCAGTTGAAGCAGGTGGGCGCCAACAGCTATGTCTCCCCGCAGGGTTGCGACGACGACCCCTCCAAGATGACCGTCGCCGACAGTTACCGGCTGCTGCGCGACATGGGGAAGGTCTTCAACGTCAGTGACCGGGCCGAGAAGCTGATCGCCGCCTCCGAGAAGAACATCGCGGCCGTCTCGGACAAGGTCAAGGGGGAGAAGAAGCCGAAGGTCATGGTGCTCTTCTCCAACATGACCATGGGCAGCAACGACTTCAGTTCGGTCTTCGCCCACGGCATCGTCAACGACATCCTCGCCAAGGCCGGTGGCGCCAACGCCTTCGAGAACACCGCCAAGACCACCTTCGCCGACCTGAGCAAGGAGAAGGTGGCCGCCACCGACGTCGACGCCGTCGTCGTCATGGGCTACAACGACCCCAACCCGGCGGCTTACGCCAAGAAGCTGTTCAAGGAGTTCCCCCAGTGGCCGGCCGCCAAGAACAACACGTACGTGACGTTGTCCGACTCGATGTACCTGGGCCCCAGCAACGACGTGGCGGTGGAGCAGGTCGCCAAGATGCTGCACCCGGACGCCTTCTGACCCGGCTCAAGCTCCCGCTGGCGTTCACGCTCCTGCCCGTCGCACTGCTCGCGACCATGATCGTGGCGATCAGCATCGGCGCGGTCAACGTACCCGTCGGTGACGTGTGGGGAATCGTCCTGCATCACGTCACCGGCGCGGGGTCGGCGCCCTCCGACCCCGCGCTCGACCAGATCGTCTGGAACTTCCGTACCCCACGAGTGGTCCTGGCGGCCCTGGTCGGCGCGGGTCTGGCCGTGTCCGGCGCGGTGCTGCAGACCGTGGTGTCCAACCCGCTGGCCGACCCCATCGTGCTCGGCTTCTCCTACGGCGCCACGCTCGGCGCCGTCCTCGTCATCACTCTCGGCGGGGGCATGGCGCTCACCGGGCTCGGAGTGTCGGCGGCGGCCTTCGTCGGTGCGATGGCCGCGGGCGCGCTGGTCTTCGCGCTCGGACAGCGGCGGGGCCGGATGGCGCCGACCCGGCTGGTGCTGGCGGGCGTTGCCGTCGGCTACGTCTTCCTCTCCGCGACCAGTTACGTGCAACTCCAGGCGACGCCCAACGAGTTGCGGACAGTCATGTTCTGGATGCTTGGCAGCGTCGCCGGGGCCCAGTGGGACCAACTCCCCACCGTCACCGTCGTCGTGCTCGCCACCACCGCCCTACTGTCCCTCTTCGGCCGCCGGCTCAACGTGCTGCTCGCCGGCGACGAGTCGGCCACCGCGCTCGGCGTCGACGTCAACCGGCTGCGGGCCGTCCTGCTGGTCCTCAGCGCCCTGTTGACCGGCACGGTCATAGCGGTCTCGGGCAGCATCGGCTTCGTCGGCCTCATGATTCCCCACCTGGTACGGCTGACCATCGGCGCCGACCACCGCCGCCTGTTGCCCCTGACCGCCCTGCTGGGCGCCGTATACCTGGTCCTCGTCGACCTGCTCTCCCGCACCCTCGACCGCCCCAACGAACTGCCGCTGGGCATCCTCACCGCCCTCCTCGGCGCCCCCTTCTTCCTGTGGCTGCTGCGCCGAAACAAGGGCCTGGACTCCGTATGAAACTCACCGTCGACCAGCTTCACGTCACCCTGGACCGCACCCCGATCCTCCGCGACGTAAGCCTTGAGGCCCGCAAGGGCGACATCGTCGGCCTCGTCGGCCCCAACGGCAGCGGCAAATCAACCCTGTTGCGCGCCGTCTACCGCTCGCTGCGCCCGGCGGACGGCGTCGTCCGGGTCGGCGACGACGACGTCTGGGGCCTGTCCGCCCGCGCTGCTGCCCGCCGTACCGCCGCGGTCCTCCAGGACAGCGGCGGCAACACCACCGGTCTGACCGTCACCGAGATCGTCGCCCTTGGGCGTGCCCCCCATCATGGCCTGCTGGGCCGCGACGGGGCCGAGGACCACCGCGCCGTGGAGGAGGCCATCGACCGCTGCGGCGTCCTGCCGTTCGCGGATCGGGACTACGCCTCCCTGTCCGGCGGCGAACGCCAACGCGTCCTGCTGGCACGCGCGTTGGCGCAGAGCCCTCAGCTTCTGGTCCTGGACGAGGTCACCAACCACCTCGACATCCGCGCCCGGTTCGAGCTGCTGGACCTGATCCGCGCCACCGGCGTCACCACGCTGGCCGTCCTGCACGACCTCGACCTCGCCGCCCGGCTCTGCGACCACCTGGTCGTCCTGCACGAGGGGACGGTGGTCACCGCGGGACCGGTCCTGGAGGTGCTGACCCCGGAGGTCCTCCGGGACGTCTTCGGCGTCCGGGCGAGCACCGAGCGGCACGCCGACGGCGTCATCCGCGTCACCTACGGCGCTCAGCCGCTCGCCGGCGACGGGACGGCCGGGGACGACACCACGGCGGACGGGGACGGCAGGCCCGCCGAGAGTGCCGTTCGCTGACTGTCCGCCGATGCCCGGTCGACGGCGGAAAGAGCACGAGGATGCGGCGATCACCCGTACCCGGGAAGGAGCCGGGGCGCTGTCAGCCGGCGTCGGCGATGCAGTGCTTCAAGAGGTCTGCGACGAGTGGGTCGACGACTCGGTAGCGCACCACCCGCCCCTCCTTCTCGCCCGCCACGACGGCGGCGGCGCGCAGCAGGCGCAGGGCCTGGGAGACCGCCGGGTCGTTCATGCCGGTCGCGACGGCGAGGTCGGAGACGGCGAGAGGTCCCGTTTGGTGCAGGGCCAGGAGGAGGGCGAGGCGTCCGGGGTCGGCGAGCAGGGAGAAGCGGTCGGCCCAGGTGCGCACGTGGCCGGGTTCGCCGATGGCGGCGATGGCGTCGCAGACCCGGTGGCCGTCGATGGTGCGGCGGTCTGCGCGGTCGGCCGGGACGAGATGCATGGGCTCATCTTTACAGGCGCCCGTATGTGATCTTCCATACCTGCGCATCTGTGCAGCTATGCAGGAGAGTGTCGGGCCCCCTACGGTGGGCGGGCCGTGGTGCTCGGGAAGTCGGTGCGAAGCCGACGCGGCCCTCGCCACTGTGAATCGGGGAATTCCCCGCCCACGTTCCGAAAGGGACAGCCACTGGCCGTCGTACGGCGGCCGGGAAGGCGGGCGCGGGAACGCACGACCCTCCCTCACTCTCGACTTCGCTCGAGCGGGAGGTACCCCCAAGCCAGGAGACCGGCCACGGCATCTCACGAAGTGATCCACGAGGTGCTGGAGCGTGACCGAATGACCCTGCCCGAACCATCTCTGCGCGATACCGTCAGGCCCGCCGCCTTCCGCTGGCGGCGCGAGGACACCGTCAAGACGATCGGGCTGATGGCGGTGATCGCCGCCCTGCACGTCGTCGCCTTCGGCATCCTTTTCCTCCTCGTCGTCCCCGGGCACTACGAGATCGGCTCCAAGGCGTTCGGCATCGGCCTCGGTATCACCGCCTACACCCTCGGTATGCGGCACGCTTTCGACGCCGATCACATCGCCGCCATCGACAACACAACCCGCAAGCTGATGGCCGACGGCAAGCGGCCGGTGTCGGTGGGCTTCTGGTTCGCGCTCGGGCACTCCAGCGTGGTGGTCGCGATGGCGGCGCTGGTGGCGGGTGGCGCCCAGCTCGCCGGCACACTGATGAACGACAACTCGCGGACGCACCAGACGCTCGGAGTCATCGGCACGACCGTCTCCGGGTCCTTCCTCTACATCATCGCCGCCCTCAACCTCGTGGCCCTGCTGGGCATCCTGAAGGTGTTCCGGGCGATGCGGGCCGGGACGTACGACGAGACGGAGCTCGAACAGCACCTGGATTCCCGGGGGTTCATGAACCGCATCCTCGGCCGCCTCACCAAGTCCATCACCCGCCCCGGCCAGATGTACCCCATCGGCCTGCTCTTCGGCCTCGGCTTCGACACGGCCACCGAGGTCACGCTGATGGTGATGGCGGGCTCCGGCGCCGCGGCCGGCCTGCCCTGGTACGCGATCCTCAGCCTGCCGCTCCTCTTCGCCGCCGGCATGAGCCTGTTCGACACGCTCGACGGCACCTTCATGAACTTCGCCTACCAGTGGGCCTTTTCGAACCCGGTCCGCAAGGTCTTCTACAACCTCACCATCACCGGCCTGTCCATCGCCGTCGCCTTCTTCATCGGCACGATCGAGCTGGTCGGCGTCCTGCACGACAAGCTCGGCCTGACCGACACGGTCACGGACTGGATCTCCGGCCTCGACCTGGACAACGTCGGCTACGTCATCGTCGGCCTGTTCGTCGTCGTGTGGGCGGCGGCGCTGGGCTACTGGAAGGTGGCCAAGGTGGAACAGAGGTGGGCGACCCGGCTGGCCGACGGCGGCTGACACCCCACGACCGAAGCGCGGGCGGGCCGGGAAGCGACGATGACCTCGTTGCTTCCCGGCCCACCGCACGTCATGGGTCCGAGTCGTACGTCTCAGGGCAGGGCGATGCCGTCCAGCTTGCCCGCCTTGGCGTCGGACACCAGATTGGAGAACTGGTCGAAGCTCATCTGGACGCGCTGGCCGAAGTCGTCGGTCAGGATGATCCGCTGTTCGGCGGGGGCGTTCGGGTCGACGAAGAGCTGGGGACAGCCGCAGTTGCACTCGCCGCAGAATGTCGCGACGGGTTCCAGGCCGTTGGTGTCGGTCATGGTGCTCCACCTCCGTGGGCGTGGGACCGCGATGCGCCGGCGTCCGGGGCCGGCGGTGGCGGGGGACTGCCCGGGGGATACCCAGCGTGAGCCGGACGGACGCGCGCCCCTGGTGGGTGTCGGGGCACGGCGGGGGGTGGGCGCGCTCTTGTGCTCCAAAAGCTGCTTCCGTTGCTTCGATTCCGACCGGGATGCCGGGAACTGAACGGTGCCCCCGTCCGACTTGTATGGAGGGGGCAGGACTGACCGGGATTGACCAGGCAGGACACGGGCGGTGGTGCTCATGCGAGGGCTGGGGAGGAGATCCTCGGGACGCATGGCAGCATCGGGCGACATGAGTGTGTCCCTCACGGTGCGGAGCGTGCGTGCGGCGGTGTTCGCCGTGCTGTGCGTGCTGCTCGCCGTCGGGGCGCATGTGCTGGCCATGGGCGACGCACCGCCGGTGTGGGTGCAGGTCGCCGGCGGTGTGCCGGTTCTCGTGGCCGGCTGTGTGCTGGGTGGCCGGGAGCGGTCGCTGGCCGGCATCGGTGGCGCGACGCTGGCCGCGCAGGCCGGGCTGCACCTCGCGTTCGACGCCGTACGGCCACACGGCGGGATGGTCATGCACGGCATGCGCATGGCACCGCACGCCCATGCCCATGCCCATGCGCTGACGCCGCACGCCACCGCCGCGCACGTCGGTGCGGCCCTGGCGCTGACCTGGTGGCTGCGGCGCGGCGAGGCCGCGCTGTGGTCGCTGCTGCGCCGGGCCTCCGTACTGGTGCCTGCTCTGGTCGCCTGGTGGCGGGTGAGCGGCGGGGCGCGACTGACGCCGGACGCGCGGGACGTCGTACGACCGCTTTGGTGTGCCGACGGTCCGAGGCCGCTACGGCGGCTCCTGCTGCGGCACGCGGTGCGGCGGCGTGGGCCGCCGCTCGGGACTCCGTACCCGATCTGAACCTAACACACCTTTCCAGTACGGAGATTGACCGACCCATGTCCCGAGTACGCACCACGCTGCGCCGCGCCGGAACCGTCACGGCTCTGGCCGCCGCCGGAGTCCTCACCGCGGCGGGCATCGCCTCCGCGCACGTCACCGTCCATCCCGAGAGCTACACGAAGGGCGCCACGGACGGCGTCCTCACCTTCCGCGTCCCCAACGAGGAGGACAGCGCCGGCACCACGAAGGTGCAGGTCTTCCTGCCGACCGACCACCCCGTCCTCGGTGTTCTCGTCTCCCCGCAGGACGGCTGGACCGCCAAGGTCACCAACACCAAGCTGAAGACGCCGGTGAAGACCGACGACGGCACCATCACCGACGCGGTCTCCGAGATCACCTGGACCGGCGGGAAGATCGACCCAGGTCACTACGAGGACTTCAACGTCGCCTTCGGACAACTCCCCGAGGACACCGACCAGTTGACCTTCAAGACCCTGCAGACGTACTCGGACGGCAAGACCGTCCGCTGGATCGAGGAGGCCGCGAAGGGCGGCGAGGAGCCGGAGAACCCGGCACCGGTCCTCAAGCTGACCGCGAAGGGCGCCGACGACGAAAGTGCCACAGCGACCTCGTCCGCCGCCCCGAAGAGCGCCGACAGCTCCACGTCGACCGCTTCCAACAGCGACTCGACGGCCCGGGGCCTCGGCGTCGCCGGGCTGATCGTGGGCGTGCTGGGGCTGGCCGCGGCGGCCTTCGCCGTCGTGCGCGGCCGGTCCGCCACCGGATCCCGGGGCGAGTGAGCGTCAGCCCTGCCGCCGGGGAGATCCGCCGGCAGGGCGAAGCCCCATCGATTGCAGCCTGGTTGCGCGTGACGCGTGCCACACATTCGACCCGGAACTCGGGCCCCGTCCGCTCCGACTCTTGAAGCGGTACGGCTGGATCCGACGACGCCGTACGACGCGATCTGGAGACCCGTGATGGACCACTCCCGACCTTCCTCCCCCGGCGCGGGGGCGGTGCTCCGCAAGTTGGTGCCGCCTCCCGCGCTCTGCGGCTTCCTTCTTCTGCTGGCCCTGATCTTCACGGTGTCGTACGCCGTCGGGGCCTCCGCCGGACCCGTCGCCCCCGGTATGCACGGCACGGGGACCGGCTCCGGCGACGGCACGAGCACCGGTGGCACCAGCGGCGGGATGGAAGACATGGAAGACATGGGGAACATGCACGGGGGAGGCAACTGATGGGCGCCGAACCGGTGGTGGCCCTGATGACCACCGATCTGACCGTCGGTGGCATGACCTGCGCGGCTTGTGTGAAGCGTGTCGAGAAGAAGCTCGGCAAGCTGGACGGTGTCACGGCGGTCGTCAATCTGGCCACCGGGCGGGCCCGGGTGAGCCATCCGCCCGAGATCGGCCCCGACGAACTCGTCGCCACGGTCGAGAAGGCCGGATACACCGCCGCGCTGCCCGAGCCGCCGAAGAAGGAGCGGCGCGAGGAGGCGGGGGACGGGGAGGCGCAGGACGGTGAGTCCGAGGGCGCCCGTCAGGAGCGCGACCGTCTGCTGATCACCGCGTCGCTCGCGCTGCCCGTCCTCGTGCTGTCGATGGTGCCTGCGCTCCAGTTCCGCAACTGGCAGTGGCTGTGCTTCGTGCTGGCCGCGCCGGTCGCCGTGTGGGGCGCGTGGCCTTTTCACACCAGGGCCGTACGGGGGCTGCGGCACTCGGCGGCCACCATGGACACGCTGGTCTCGCTGGGCGTGGTGGCGTCCTTCTCCTGGTCGGCGTACGCGCTCTTCCTCGGCGGCGCGGGCGACCCGGGCATGCGGATGCCGTTCAGCCTGGTGCCCTCGGCCTCGGACGGCGTGGCGCACATCTACCTCGAAGCGGCCGTCGGCGTACCGCTGTTCGTGCTGGCCGGACGGTTCCTGGAGGCGCGCGCCCGGCGCGGGACCGGGGCGGCGCTGCGGTCGCTCGCCCAACTCGCCGCCAAGGAAGTCGCCGTACGGGAAGGGAAGTCCGAACGGCTCGTCCCCATCGAGGACTTGGGCGTAGGCCAGGTCTTCGTCGTACGGCCCGGCGAGCGGATCGCCACCGACGGCGAGGTGACACAGGGCAGTTCGGCCGTGGACCTGTCCCTGGTCACCGGGGAGACCGACCCCGTCGAGGTCGGGCCCGGCTCGGCGGTGGTCGGCGGGGCCGTCAACGCCGGCGGGCTGCTGCTCGTACGGGCCACCGCGGTCGGGGCGGACACCCAACTCGCCCGTATCGCCCGGCTGGTGACCGAGGCGCAGGCGGGCAAGGCGCGGGCGCAGCGGCTGGCCGACTCGGTGGCCGGGGTCTTCGTCCCTGTGGTGCTGGCGCTGGCCGTCATGGTGCTCGGGTTCTGGCTGGGTGCCGGGGCGGATCCGCAGGCGGCGATCACCGCCTGTGTGGCCGTCCTGGTCGTGGCCTGTCCGTGCGCGCTGGGTCTTGCCACGCCGACCGCGCTGATGGCCGCCACGGGGCGCGGCGCCCAACTGGGCGTGCTCGTCACCGGTCCGCAGGCCCTGGAGGGACTCCAGCACCTCGACGCGGTCGTCCTGGACAAGACCGGCACCCTTACGTCGGGGCATATGAGCGTCGCCCGGATCACCGCCGTACCGGACGGACTCGGCCGTGATGCGGTGCTGCGGCTGGCGGGAGCCGTCGAGCAGGGATCGGAACATCCGCTGGGGCGGGCCATCGCCGCGCACGCCCGGCGGGAGCTGGGCGCACAGCTGCCCGAGGTGGACGAGTTCCGCGCGCTAGCGGGGCGGGGCGTGCGCGGCCGGGTCGAGGGACGGCTGGTCGAAGTCCTCGCGCCGGACGACGACTTGCCCACGGGATTGTCGGTGGACGAAGCCACGGCGCACACTCCGGTGCTGGTGTACGTGGACGGTGAGGCCGAGGCGCTGATCGAGGTCGGGGACGTCGTACGGCCCGGCAGCTACCGGGCCGTCGATCGGCTGCGGCGCCTGGGCGTACGGCCCGTGCTCGCCACCGGCGACCGCGAGGCACCGGCACAGGCCGTCGCGAAGTCCCTGGGCATCGACGAGGTGCACGCTCGCTGCACCCCAGAGGGCAAGGCCGAACTCGTACGGGACCTCCAGGAGCAGGGCTACCGGGTCGCAGTCATCGGCGACGGCGTGAACGACGCCGCGGCCCTGGCCGGTGCCGACCTCGGCATCGCCATGGGCACCGGCACCGACGTGGCCATCGGGGCCGCCGACGTCACGCTCGTGCGCGGCGACATCGAGGCTCTCGCGGACGCGGTCCGGCTCGCCCGGCGCACGTTGGGCACCATCCGCGCCAACCTCGTGTGGGCGTTCGGCTACAACGTCGTGACCGTGCCGCTCGCCATGGTCGGGCTGCTCAACCCGATGGTCGCGGCGGCGGCCATGTCGGTGAGCTCGGTGCTGGTGGTCTGCAACAGCCTGCGGCTGCGCGGTTGGCAGCCCTCGTCCGCTCCCGTCGCTCGGAGGCGTACGCGATGAGTACACCGTCCCTGTGGCGGCCGACCCGTCGCCGTCTCACCGACACCCTGCTGGCCGCCATCGCGCCGGTCGCCGCGTTCAGCCTCGCCCTCGGCGGCCTGACGGCGTGGGTCGCGGCCGGGAAGGCGGGCAGCCCGCCCCGGATCGGCATCACGAACGGGCGGGTCTTCCTGCCGTACGGCAACAGCTCGGAGACCGCCGCCTTCTTCGACGTCAGCAATGTCGGTGGGGCGGACGACCGGCTGGTGAGGGTGACCTCCTCCGCCACGAGCGGGGAGCCGGACCTCAGCCGGCACCGCATGCTCGGCGGTGGCGCCGCTGCGTCCAAGGCCGACGTGACCTCGGTCGCCGTCCCCGCGGGCCGGGGACTGTCCATGTCCCCGGTCGGCCTGGACGTCACACTGACGCCCAAGGCACGTCTGCGCTCGGGCGACCTCGTGCCGTTCACGCTGCACTTCGAGCACAGCGCGGCGGTCAAGACGCTCGCGGTGGTGGTCAGGCCGACGTCATGACCGTGCGGTCGTAGGCGCTACGACCGCACGGCCACCAGGATCTCCCGGCAGGCGTCGGCGGCCTTGCCTGCCGCGTCCGAGCAGATACGGCAGTGCTCGTGGTGCTGTGCGTGCTGACCGCACAGCTCGTGGCTGCGCCGGCAGGCGATGAGACATGCCTCGACCTGGGCGGTGAGCAGGGCGGGGTCGTGGCTGCTGCCGCGGGTGAGGACGCGACGGGTCACGGCCGTGATGTCGGCGCAGTCCTGGTCCTGGCTGATCGCGGCGCGCAGTTCGTCGGCGTCCTTCGCGGCGAGCATGCCGGCCGCGCAGGCGGTGGCGGCCTGCTCGCAGTCGGCGAGCACGTCCACCGCACGGGCGAGGACTTCGTTGCCGAGGGGACCGGCGGTGGTGATGCTGTCGAGGAGTTCCCGTGTCTGGAGCATGGCGTCCCCCGGAGGGCGCGGAGTTGGGATGTGCGGCGAAGACGCTAGTACCGGTGGTCCGGGCCGGGAAGGCTTGCCGTGGCGCAGATCACACTCCGTGAATTGAGTGAGGTCCTCGTCGGGTATCCGTACCCCCACATGACGACCAATGCCCGGATGCGAGGATGAGGCGCCATGACAGCAGGGTGGTGTTCTCGCACGATACGGGCCGCGGTGTTCGCGGCCGTCTGTGTGCTGCTCGCCGCCCTGGGCCACGTGATGATGTCGGGGAGCGACGTCCCCGCCTGGGCACTGGCCGCCGGCCTGGCCGGGACGGGTGCCGCCGGTTGGTGTCTGGCGGGCCGTGAGCGCGGGCTGCCGCTGATCGTGACGGTCGTGGTCGTCGTCCAGACGGTGCTGCACGAGGCGTTCTCCCTCGCGCAGTCGTCATCGGGTTCGGCATCGGGCGGGGCGGCACCGAATGGCATGGAGACCATGGACATGGGGCACATGGACATGATCCGCATGGATCACATGGGGCACACGGCGCATTCGATGGACGGCGGAGGCTCCTCGTACGGCATGCTCGCCGCCCACCTGCTGGCCGCGCTCCTGACCGGCCTGTGGCTGGCGTACGGGGAGAAGGCCGCCTTCCGCATTCTGCGGGCCGTGGCCGGCTGGCTGGCGGCGCCGCTACGGCTGCTGCTGGCGATGCCGCCCGCCCCGGACCGGCCGCGGGTCCGCCCGGCGCGCCCTCGCTCGGACCGGGCGCCGAGCCTTCGTCTGCTCGTCCATGCGATCACCTCTCGGGGTCCGCCTGCGGGGACGGCTGTCGTCTGAGGACAGCTGGATTCCCGGGGCTGCCCCTGTGCGCCTCGGGCCTCGGCCGTAGGCCCGCGCAAGCGCCGTAGCGTCATCACGCAATGCCGCGAAGTTAAGGATTCGCAGTCGGTGTCAACTGGGGCCGGGCATATAGGTGGAGCCTCTGCTGTTCAGCGGATCGACCAAGA
>NZ_JBFBBE010000175.1:0-14308 GCF_040682555.1 Streptomyces sp. NPDC051172 | reverse complement strand
GCTGCGCCTGGAGGAGGTGGATGAGAAGGTGCTGCGCTTAGTGGGCGACCTGCTCAGAGGGTGCGTGTTGAGTCCTGAAGGGTCACCGGGTCCGGCGGCTTCCGCGCGCGGCCAGTCGGCTCAAGCGCCGCTTAGGCCGCCGTGACTAGCCTCCCATCGCACGGCTCACTGCTCCAACAACCACCCTGAGGAGATCGACATGAGCGCTACCACCCTTCCGGTCCTCGACGACACCCAGATCGACGACCTCTTCGACCTGGACGTCCGCATCGAGCTGGACGACACCCACTCGGCCGAGGCCGCGTTCACCTCCATCACCTGCTCCTCCTGCTACCCCACCTGGTGCTGCTGAGCAAGGCCGCAGGCCGGCTCCGTCCACCGCGTACGCCCGACGGAACCGGCAGCTGAGGGCCCACGGGCCGGCGCCCCAAGGCTGTCGGCCCCCGGCCCACCCGCGCGTCCCGCCGCCACCGCGCCCGACGCGCCGACCACCCCAGGGATCGCCACCGAGGGACTGCCACCGATGCCGTTGCCGCCCGTCCCCCAGCCGCTCTTCCGCACCGCCCCGGTCGCCCTGCTGCGAGCCCCGAGCCGCAGCTCCGAGAACCGCGCCGCCTGGGCCGTCGACTCCCCCACCGACCGCGCGGCCTGCGAGCAGCTGCTGAGCGGTGCGGCCGGTGACGGCGTCTTCATGGACGCCCTACGGGTCGCCAGCCCCAGCCTGGCGAGCCTCGTGGCCGCGAGCACCGACCCCACCGGGCTCGCCGGTCGCACCGACGCCCAACTGCGCCGCGCCGTGGTCTCCGTGCTGCGCTACGAGATCCGGCTGCGCTCCCGTTGCACCCCGTTCGGGCGCTTCGCCGGCGTCGCCCCGGTCCGCTTCGCCCGCGCGGCCGACGGCCCGGCGGCGAAGGTTTCCTGGTCCGGCCCGGCCCGCAGTCGCACCCGGGTCGATCTCGACTGGCTGCTGCGGGTGGTCCAGCAGCTTGAGCAGGACCACGACCTGCTCCCGCACCTGAGCCTGCACGTCCATGCCGGGACCATCCCGCGCGGCGGCCGGCTGGTGACAGCCGCGCCCTCCAACCCCGGTGCCACAGCGGGCGACAGCACCCGCAGCGAGGTCTCGATCCGGCTCACGCCGGTGGTCGCCGCCGCGCTGGAACTGGCCGCCGCCGGCACGACCGGCAAGGAGGCCGCCGCTGAGCTGGAGCGGCGCTACCCCACCGCACCACCCGGCGCGGCCGCCGCCCTGCTGGCCACGCTGGTCCGCCAGGAGTTCCTGATCACCGGGCTGCGGCCGGTACTGGACGGCGGCGACCCGCTCAGCCGAGTGATCGACGTACTGACCGCCGCGCAGCGGTCCGTCGGCCGGCCGCTACCGCTGCTGGAGCCCCTGCGCACGATAGCCGCCGACCGCGACCGCTACGACGCCGCCGCCACCCCGGGCGAGCGCGGCGCGGTGCTGGCCGCGCTGGAGGAGAAGATGCGTCAGCTGGCCGCCGCCGACCGGCTGGTCCACGTCGATCTGGCGCTGGATGCCGAGGTGCGGCTGCCGCACACGGTCGCCGAGGAGGCGGCCCGCGGGCTCGGCGTGCTGTGGCGACTGTCCGTACCCGGCCCGGCGCCGCTGCGCGGCTACCACCGGGACTTCCTGGAGCGCTACGGCCTCGGTCGGGTCGTCCCGGTGCTGGAGGTGCTCGACGACACGGTCGGACTCGGCGCGCCGGCCGGCTACACCTGGCCTGCCTCGTCCCGCAGCGAGGACCCGGCACCACGGTCGGCCCGCGAGCTGGAGCTGCTGCTGGGCCGACTGGCCGCCGAGGCGATGCGCGACGGCGCCCGGGAGGTGGTGCTGGACGACGACCTGGTGGCGCGACTTGCCCCCGGCGAGCCGGACCGCGAGCTGCTGCCGCGCTCCTGCGAGCTCTTCTGCACCCTGGTCGCCGCCGACGAACAGGCGCTGGCCGAGGGCGACTTCCTACTGGTCGGCGGTGGCGGACCGGGTGCGCTGGAGGCCGGCGCCACCTACGGCCGGTTCGCCGGACTGGCCGGCTCGGTCAACGAGGAGCTGGCCGCCTTCGCCTTCCCCGAGCAGCCGGACGCGATCCACCTCGCTGTCGCCTACCAGCCGCGGCTCACCCGGGCGCTGAACGTCGCCAACAGCCCCCGCACCGCGGAGCACGAGGTGACCATCGGGCTGCCGCCGGACCCCGCCGCGACCGCCGTACGGCTGGACGAGATCGGCGTGGCCGCCACCTTCCAACACCTCTATCTGGTGCACCTGCCGACCGGGCGTCGGCTGTTGCCGCACGCCCACCACGCGATGGACCTGCGCGGCCAGGCGCCGAACGCCGCCCGCTTCCTGATCGAGGTCGGTCGGGACGCTCACCGCTCGTATGCGCCCTGGGACTGGGGACCGGCCACCAGCGCGCCGTTCCTGCCCCGGGTGCGCTACGGCCGGGTGGTGCTCGCCCCCGCCACCTGGCGCCTGGACGAGTTGCGTGAGCGCACCGGGTTCGATCCGGCCGGCTGGGCCGAGGCCGTGCGGCACTGGCGGGAGCGCTGGCGGGCGCCGCAGCAGCTGGTGCTGACCCGCGCCGACCTGCGGCTGCCGGTCGACCTGTCCGAGCCCTGGCATCGCGAACTGCTGCGCGACGCGCTCTCCAAGGACCCCCATCTGCTCGCCGTCGAGCTGCCCGGCGGGGAGGATCGGGCCGACGGCTGGCTGCGGGACGCCGAGGACCGGGCGCACCACTGCGAACTGGCGCTGGCCTTCGTCCGGGAGCCGACGGCTGCGGCGCTCGCCCCCGCCGCACCCCGGGTCCCGGCGGTGCGCCCGGCCGAGCCTCGGCTGGCCGAGCCCGGCGGCGAGTGGCTCTACGCCAAGCTCTACCTCGCGGGCCGGCAGGCGGACTCCTTCCTGACCGAGCGACTCGCCCCGTTCCTGGCCGAACTTCCGGAATCGGCACGCGAGTTGATCGACCGATGGTTCTTCATCCGGTACCGGGACCCGGACGACCACCTCCGGCTGCGGTTCCACGGGCCCGCCGACGCCCTGTGGCGGGAACTGCTGCCGCCGCTGCGCACCGCGGTCCGGGAGTGGACGTCCCAGGGACTCGTCGGGCGGTTCGTACTGGACGGCTACGACCCCGAGTGGGAACGCTACGGCGGTCCCGAGGCCCAGGCGGCCGCCGAGCGCTTCTTCGCCGCGGACAGCCGTACCGCGCTCACCTTGCTGTGGATCGCCCGGCAGGCCGACGGCGGGAACGGTGACGTGCCGTGGGACAAGGAGACGCTGGCCGCGCTGTCGCTCGCCGCCATCGCGCACGCCTTCGGCCCCCCGCCCGCGGTGGACGCGCCGGCCCGCTACCAGGAGCCGGGCGCAGCCTGGCTGACAGGCAGCGCCGGCGGCGAGCAGCCGCCCGCCGACTTCCGGACCCACCGGGCGCAGTGGCTGCGGCTGATCGACCCGGTCGGCGGCTGGCCCGCGCTGGCCGGGCATCCGCTGGGCGACCGGCTGGCGCAGGCCCTGGCCGACCAGGCCGAACATCTGCGCGCCTACCGTGCGCAGTTGGACGCGCTCGCCGCCCGAGGCGCCGACTGGTCGCCACTGCCCGGGGTGCTGGCGAGCCTGCTCCACATGTCCTGCAACCGGCTGCTCGGGCCCGACCGGGAGGCCGAACTGCGCGTACACGCTCTCGCCCGCGCCTGCGTGACCGGAAACGCCGACCGAAGGAAGCACCAGCGGTGACCACAGCAGCAGTGCCCGGCAGCGCCGCGCGGATCGCGGCGGTCGTCGACCGGGTGGCCGCCGCCCTCACCGACGAGCTGCGTCCGACCGGCCCCGCGGTCGCACTGGAGGGCGGTTCCGGCGTCGCTCTGCTCCTCGCCGAGCTGGCCCGCCGCGATCCGGGCCGGCTGCCCGCCGCGCACGGCCGGCTGGCGGCTGCGGCCAAGGCCCTGACCGGGACGGCCTCGTTCGGCGTGCATCACGGCCCGGCCGCGGTGCTGACGGCCGTTCAGGCGGCTGCCCGGGTCGGCGGCCACTATCCGGGCCTGCGCCGCACCCTGACCGCACACGTCGCGGCGGAGCAACTGGCCCGCCTCGCGGCCGAGTCCGCCGGGCCGGGGGTGTCGTGGTCCAGCTACGACGCCATCACCGGCACCGCCGGCGTCGGCCGGGTGCTGCTCGGTGCGGTCACCGACGGCGACGCCGAGGAGCGGGCCGCGGCGGAGCCCGCGCTGCGCGCCACCCTCGCCCACCTCATCGCGGTCAGTCGGCCGGTGCGGGTGGACGGCTGTGAGGTGCCCGGCTGGTGGGTGCCCGGCCACCGCCAGGTGACCGAGGCGGACCGGGCCCGCTTCCCACGTGGTGACCTCAACCTCGGGACGGCGCACGGCATCGCCGGCCCGCTGGCGCTGCTCGCCCGCAGTGCCGAGCTGGGCGTGGCGGTCGACGGGCAGTCGGCCGCCCTGCGACGGATCGGCGGCTGGCTGGCCCAGCGGGCCGACCGGGACGCCTACGGGCCGTACTGGGAGCGGCGGATCCCCCTGGACGACGAGTTGGCCCGGGCCCGCGGCGAGCGCCCCCTGCCCTCCTCGCCCCGCACCGGCGCCGCGGGGGCCGCCTGGTGCTACGGTACGGTCGGCATCGCAGGCGGCCTGCTGCGTGCGGCCCGGGTGACGGGCGAGGAGACCTGGAGCCGGCTCGCGCTGGCGAGTACCCACGCGGTGCTGGCCCGCCCAGGCAGCCTGGAGGGCTTGAAGGGCCCCACCGTCTGCCACGGCGAGGCGGGCTTCCTGCAGAGCCTGTGGAGGCTCGGGCAGCAGGCCGCCGACCAGGTGCTGCTCGACCATTGCGACCGGCTGGCCGACCGGCTCGCCGCGACCTGGGACGAGCAGGCCGACTACGGCTACCGGCATGTGGTCGGGCCCCGCGGCGCCACCGGCCCGCAGCACGGGCGACCACCGGTCGAGGACAACCCAGGGATTCTGGAGGGTGCGGCGGGCGTGGCCGCCGCACTGCTCTCGGTGCTGCCGGACCCGGGCGGGCCGGGCGGCGAGCAGCACGAGCCCGTCTGGGACCGCGTGCTGCTCCTGTCCTGATCGTGGGCCGCACCGCGCGGGCGCCCCGAGACGCCTTCGCCGCTTGTCCGGCCCCTGAGGAATCACGGAGTGATGGCGGTGCGCCCGAGGGCCGGAGGCGGTGCGCGGCGTTCCGTCTCTGATGGCCCATCAGCCCACTGCGCTCACCACGAGGCCTCAGAACAGGCAAAACATCGAAGTCCTGTTGGAGTACTAGAGCTCGAACTCGAGGTGCTCATTGTCGGTGAAGCGCACTTCGTCCAGCTGGCCGGCGCGGTCGGCCGTTGTCCTGGAAGTACATCTCCTTGAGCTGCTGCAGACCCTGTGCCTCTTGCCGATCCGGGGGTTGGTCCACTGGCCCAGGAACCCGTAGTCGATCTGGGCCTCCTCGCCCGGCTCGTCGCGATCAGGCCCTGTGGGTATCGCCTGACTCTGGTTGATCTGCTATCGAGCCGCCTTGCCCGGCGTGGTGTTCATGCTCTCACCGCCTTGACCGAGGAGCGCTTCACAGGCCGCGTCCGCGCTGTCGAATATCCGGCAGCTCATGCTGACCCCGGTCAGGTCGATCAGACGTCGCACCACTTGACTGGGGGCGGCCAGGGACACGGATCCGTCGATGCTCCGAACCTCATTTATGGCTCGAATGATGACGCCCAACCCAGAGGAGTCCATGAACGGTACTTCCGCCAAGTCCAGCACCAGGTGACGGCGGCCATGCACTACCTGGCCGGCGAGCTGGTGCTGCAGGACGAGGCCCGTGTCGACGTCCAGCTCCCCACTGATGGTGATGATCGCGGCGTCGGAGCTGAGCACGGACACCTCGACACTCAGACCTGCTGGCTCGGTCACAAGCCCTCCTCGAACTCGGTATACGCGGCAGCAGCTCTGCTACCCCGTCCGACTACCTTCATCCATGGACGCACCGCGGTAGATTCCTCTCCCGCAGGAACGGCGCCGTACACGGACGCCGGGAGCAAAGACGCGGAGAGGAGGGCCGGGCCTCTGGCCCGCCTCGGGCTCACGCCGAGGCGGGGAAACTTACTCGTGCATGGCCCAAGGCCGACCCGGCAGTCACGCGAACGGCCTGAGTGGTCAGCGCAGGCGAGGGCAACACCGTTCCACGGACGTGCTTCGGCCGCAGATCGAGCCGTTGTTGGGAACCACCAATTCGGCCACAGGCACATCCGGATGACGAAGGTGGTGGTGAGGTGAACGCATCCGCGCTCGTCGGATCGGGTCGTCACGGCTCTGGTGATCACAACGCGATACGCGCCCAAGTCGCCCCCGTCCCGCTGGCTTCGATCAGCTGGTGGCGTGCACGGTGACGTACAGGTCTCCGGGTGCGCCGCCGTGTTTCCCCGGTGCGCCGAATTCCCTGAGCCGGATTCTCTGTCCGTTCCGAACACCAGCGGGAATGCGGATCTTAAAGGTGCGCCGCTTGCCGGCGACCCTGCCTTCCCCTCTGCAGGTAGTGCATGCCAACACTCTCGTCTCGTCTCCTGTGGTGGCGCCGTCAGGGCAGTTCTCGTGGGCGGTCATGCGCATGGGGATGACCGCACCGCCGGTGGCTTCGTCCGGGTGGAGCCAGACCTCGGAAGTGACGTCGGCCCCGCGACTGAGGGTGGGCGCAGTGTCGCCGAAGTACCGGTCGCTGATCTCTTCCAGGAGATCGTAGACCTCATCGGCGCTGTCCGGCCGATGAGCGGGGTCCTTGGCCAGAAGGCGGCTGACCAGCCGTTCCAGTTCCACAGGAGCATCCAGGCACAGGGTGCGCAGCGGGGCGGGCGGCTCTTTGAGGTGCTGGTTGATCAGCTGCCAGGACGTGCCGGTGAAGAGCCGGCGGCCGTGACCATCTCGAAGAGCACGCATCCGAGCGAGTACAGGTCGGAGCGGTGGTCGAAGGAGCCGGACAGCGCTTCGGGCGCCATGTAGGCCGGGGTGCCGATCAGGACGCCGGTGGTCGTGATGTCGTGCCGCGCGTCGCCACTCCCTTTGGTGATGCCGAAGTCGACGACCGTCGCCTCGCCATCGGGCACGACCATGATGTTGGCCGGCTTGATGTCCCGGTGGGTGAGACCCGCCTCGTGTGCGGCGCCCGGGGCGTCGGCCACGCAGGATGCCGTGTGCAGGGCCGTCGGCAGGGGCGGCCGGCCTCGAGGGCGGCACTGAGGGACTTGCCGGGGAGCAGCTGCATCACCAGGTACGCATACGGCCGGCCGTGGTGCTCGGCGGAGCCGAAGTCGTGCACGGTGACGATGTGCGGATGGGACAGGCCGCCGGCGACCGCGGCGTCGCGGGCGAACCGGGCCACCTGCCGGTCGTGGTCCGCGCTGCCGTCACTGGTGAGGACCTTGACGGCTACCAGGCGGTCGACCCTCGGGTCGTGTGCCCGCCAGACCTGGCCGAACCCGCCCGCGCCGACTGGCTCGATCAGCCGGTAGCGGCCGTCCAGCACGGTCCCTGCCTGCACGGCCCCCCTTCTCGGTGCGCAGCGTGGGCGCACGGCGGGCGTCCTGTCCGTGCGCGCAAACTCCCCCGTCCCCTCCTGCCAGCACATCCTGTCACCAGCGGAATTCACCAACCAAGGACCGCAGCCGCGACGAGCTGGCCATCGTTTCGGCGGCACTGGCCTCTTCGCCGCTGACGTCCCTTTAGGCCCGGTCTTACGGTCGCCTGGCACACTGACCGGACCTGGCGAAGGAGTACCACATGTCGATGGTCGGCAACCTGCGCAAAGTGGCCCGCCTGGGGCGGCGAGGCGGTCGTGTGGACCTCAGCCACCCGGCTCGCTCCCCCCTCGGCTCGGCCGTGGTGAACTGCGTCCTCTACCGCGACGGCAAGCGCCAGGAGACAGTCTCCACCATCGAGGAATCCGTCGCCCGGGTCCGCAAACAGCGGCACGGCTTCGTGTGGCTGGGCCTGCACGAACCGTCCGAGACGGAGTTCGCCCGGGTCGCCTCGCTGTTCGGCCTGCACCCCCTGGCAGCCGAGGACGCCGTCCAAGCCCACCAGCGACCCAAGCTGGAGCAGTACGACGACGTCCTGTTCGCCGTCTTCAAGACGGTCGCCTATGTGGAGCACGAGCAGCTCACCGCCACCAGCGAGATCGTCACCACCGGCGAGATCATGGTCTTCGCCGGCCCGGACTTCGTCGTCACCGTCCGCCACGGCCGCCACGGCTCCCTCGGCCCGCTGCGCGAGGATCTGGAAGCCGTCCCTGCGCAGCTGGCCAAGGGGCCCTCGGCAGTCCTTCACGCCATCGCCGACCACGTCGTCGACGACTACCTGACTGTCACCGACGCAGTCCAGAACGACATCGACGCGGTTGAGACGGAGGTTTTCTCCCCGCAGGGCAACCAGACCGCGGACGCCGGCCGCATCTACCAGCTCAAGCGCGAACTGCTGGAGCTGAAGCGGGCCGTCGTCCCGCTCGCCCGCCCCCTGGAGACGCTTTCCACCAGACCCCTGCGCGCCGTCGACCCCGAGATACGGGCGTACTTCCGGGACGTCACCGACCACCTCGATCGTGCCATCGAGCAGATCACCGGCTTCACCGCCCTGCTCGACTCCATCCTGGAGGCCCACCTCGCGCAGGTGGCCGTGGGCCAGAACGAGGACGCCCGCAGGATCACCGCCTGGGCGGCGATCATCGCGGTGCCCACCATGGTCACCGGCATGTACGGCATGAGATTCGACCACATGCCCGAATTGCACTGGCCGTTCGGCTACCCCCTCGTCCTAGCTCTCATCGCCACCGCCTGCTTCCTCCTGCACCGCAGCTTCAAACGCAATGGCTGGCTGTGACATCCGGCCCGCGGCACCCCGTGGTACGCACGGATGGGGCCCACTCCTCCCGTTCAGTGCCGAGCACGCCAGCGTCGAGGGGACCTCAACCGGGCCGCACGCGTGAGGTGCCGTCCCGGCTGGCGATGTCGCAGAAGGACCGGCCTACGGTGTCGTCCTACCCTCGCAGCTTCTGATCACCAGGTGAGCGAATCACGAGTGCCCGTCTCCGTACCCGACCCGTGCCGAGCAGTGATCAGCGTGTAGGACGGTAGGTCGCGATGATCACTCCGCTGCTGGTCGGCTGAGCGCTGACCAACTCCAGCTTCTTCAGCGTGGCGTCGTCCGCGAACAGCTTCTTGCGGCCCTCGCCGGCCACCACCGGGTGGATCAGCAGCACCAGTTCGTCCAGCAGGTCCTGCTCCAGAAGCGAGCGCACCAGTGTGGGGCTGCCCGCGACGGTGATGTCCTTCCCCTCTCCCGCCTTGAGCTCTTCGATCGCGGCCGCCAAATCGCCGTTGATGAGCGTGCTGTTCGCCCAGTCGTCCACGCTGTCCAGTGTGGAGGAGACGACGTACTTGGGCGAGTCATTGATCCACTTGGCGAAGCCGGCGTCCTCGCCGTCGGTCACCGTCGGCCAGTACCCGGCCCACTCGGTGAAGGTCACCCGGCCCAGCAGAATCGTGTCGGCCGTCTCCAGCGTCTCTCCCAGCGCCGCGCCCATCTCCTCGTCGAAAGCGAACTGCCACTCGTTCGGCGACTGGGCGACACCGTCGAGTGAGACAAACAGGCCCGAAACGACCTTGCGCATGATTCCTCCGTGATGAGTTTGCGGTTGACTGCCCGCTCCCGGCCGAACAGCGCTCCGGCCTGGGCGGGCCGACCCCGTCGGCTACGTCAGGAAGGCTATGCGGGCACTTGTGAGGAGGGCTTGTACAGAAGCGACAGCGGCTCCCCCCTGTCCGGAGCACTCAGCTCGGTGGCGGTCCGTCCGATGAACCGGGTCAAGGACCGCGCCAGATGCGGCTGGTCGAAATAGCCCAGCCGGTGCACGACGTCCTGCGCCGGAGCCCCCTCCTGGATCAGAACCGCGGCCTCGCGGGCACGGTGGATCTGCCGGATGGCACCCCGGGTGAGGCCCGTCGCCGCGACGAAACGCCGCTGGAGGGTCCGCTCGGAGACATCGGGAGCCGCGCCGCCGAGCACCGCAGGCACGATCGGGTCGCAGTCCACGATGCCCTCACGCACCATGCGACGCACGAACGCCTCCGCATTGTCGTAATCGGGCACGTGCCAGGCGGAACCCTTCAGCCACACGGAGCGCCGCGTCACGTCGGGGATCTCCGCGCTGCCACCCACAAGCCGGCTGATCGGCACGTGAGGCATCGAGGTGCCGAGAGCGAAGCTGATACCGAAGAACATGGCGTCCCTGGGAACAGGAGCCAGACAGGCCCTGGGCTCCGGGCCCAGTACGGCCGCCTGCACCTGGCCGTCGTGCTCCCAGAAGACAAGCTCCCAGTGCGACGCGGCGATCGACGTCATCCGGGCAACCCCGATGCTGCGGCTACGCCACACCCTCTCGATGTACGGCAACTCCGACGACCGACTCTCGATCTCCAGACCCAACCGGATCACCCCCGTTCACCGCCGCCTGCGCCGCCAGTGTGTCACGTCGCGCGGACGGCCGAAGCTCGTGCGAGTTGCGCGAGAGGATCCGCGCGGCTCGGCTCGAACGCGACCAGCGGCCCGATGCCCCAGGGCTCATGCCAAAAGCGGGGGTGCCGTCGGGGTGGTCGTAGATCCAGGACAGGCCTCCCAGATCAAGACGTCGGCGGGTGCGGGTGACGGCCACAGGACCCTGAGTGGCCGCCTGTGTTCGCCACCGCAGGTAGGCCCCAGTGGAGCGGCGTGGCCGACTTCTGCTCCGCAAAAGGCGATCAACTCCCTTACTGTGCACGGTAATCTCGCCGGGGTGAATGGTCTCGCACCCATGGGTCCACCGGAGATCCTCACCTCGCTCGGTGTGTCCTTCCGGCTGCACAAGCACCCTGACGTGACCAGTCCGCTGGAGGTCTGCGCCGCGTTGGGCATTCCGCTGGAGCGAACCGTCAAGACCTTGGCTTTCGTCACCACCGAGGACCGTCTCCTGCTGGCGGTGCTGCCCGGCCATGCCCGGCTGCGGTACGGCGCCCTCGCCCGCGCAGCCGGGATCCGCCGAGGCGACCTGTCTCCCGCCGATGCCGGGCGGCTGGCGCGGGCGGGGATGCAGCCGGGCGGGGTGTGTCCCGTGTCCGCGGACCGCGCTGCCATGGTGGTGTTCGACCGGACGGTCAGCGGCCTGGGGCGTGTGCACTGCGGCAGCGGCCGGCGCGACAGCAGCATCGAGATCGAGGCGGCCGAGCTCATTGCCGCCGTATCGGAAGCCGCTACGGCGTCGATCGTCAGCCTCCCGACGGACGGGTCGGCATGACGACCATCCGCGAAGCTACGCGCTTGGACGCCGACGACATCTACCGTCTGCTGAGCGGGTTCGTGACGAGCTACCGGCCCGACCGAGCCGTCTTCGACGACGCCACGTTCCCCCGGATCATCGAGGCCGCCTCGGACGGCAGCGCCGAGTTCCTGGTCGCCGAGCAGGACTCGTGCGTGGTCGGGTACCTGCTCGCGCTGCGCATGCCTACCCTGTTCGCGGGCGGAACGATCCTCGAACTGCTCGAACTCACCGTGGCCGAGCCCCTGCGGGGCCGCGGTACGGGTTCCGCGCTGATCCGGGCCGCACAGGCGAAGGCCCGGGAGGCGAAGGACGTCGAGGTGACTGTGCCGACCCGCAGAGCGGCCGCCTTCTATCGCGCTCTGGGGTTCCACGAGACCGCCGTTCATCTCAAATGGTCCACCACATGATCGGGAATCTGCCGACCAGTCGGCCGGGCGAGACGGGGAAACCATGCAGATCCAGGGGGCAACGGCACTGGTGACAGGCGCGAACCGGGGGCTCGGACAGGTGATGGCCCGGCTGCTCCGGCAACGCGGCGCACAGCGCGTATACGGCGGAGCCCGCGACCCGCAGTCAGTCCGCGAGCCCGGCGTGATCCCGGTCCGCCTCGACATCACCGATCCCGCCCAGGCGGGGGCGGCAGCCGAGATGTGCTCCGACGTTACCTTGCTGGTCAACAACGCCGGCGTCCTTACCGACAGCCCCCTGCTGGCCGCGCCCGACCTGGACGCCGCCCGCGCGGAGATGGAGGTCAACTACTTCGGCACGCTCACCATGTGCCGTGCCTTCGCCCCGCTGCTCACAGGCAAGCCCCCCGGTGCCATCGTCAACGTACTGTCCATCGCGAGCTGGTTCACCAACCCCGCGATGGGCTCCTACAGCGCATCCAAGGCCGCCGCATGGGCCCTGACCAACGGGATCCGCAGCGAACTCCACGACACCGGCGTCCTCGTCGTCGGCGTGCACTGCGGATACATCGACACCGACATGGCCGCCCACGTCACCGGTCCCAAGAACACCCCGGAAGCCATCGCCGAGCAGACTTTCGCCGCCGTCGAAGCAGGCCGAACGGAAGTCCTCGCCGACGAACGCACTCGACAGGCCAAAGCAGCCCTCGGACTCACGCCCGGCACAACAGCTTCCGCCCGGCGGCCGTAACCCCCTCCGTAAAAGACCGTTTTTTCCCGGCGAGGGTTGTTTGGTTCGGGGTTCAGGTGTCGCGCCAGTTCGGGGTGGATTCGCAGGTGAGGCGTCAGCTTATGAAGTCGGTCATCGCGATGTGGATTATGGCTTCGGATCGGTGAGGGTGGGTCTCGTAGTCGCGTGCGAGACGGCGGTGGTGCATCAGCCACCGAGTGTACTTTCAACTGCCCACCTGCCCACCTGCGCGGTTGCACGGTGAAGCCGCGCGTGCCGGGGGGCGCCGGACGGCAGCGACAGGCCGCTCGTATCGATCACGATGCTGCGCTTACGGCCGACGTCTAAGGGCGTGCAGATCATCAACATGCTTTCTTGATCTTGCTTTAGGCGGGCTTGGAGGCGAGGAACTTCGCGACATCGGATGGTGTACGGAAGCGAGCGGTGGAGGCGGTGATGTCGTGGCCGTGCGCTTCCAGGAGCGGACTGACTTCCTGTTTCGCGCGGCTGATGGTCATGGCCGTGACGCCGAAGAGTTCGCCGAGGAGGTCCATGGTGGCGAGCTTGCGCAGGTGGAGCACGGTGACCAGGATCCGCTCGGCTGGGGCGAGTTTGGCCTTGGCGCCTGCGCCCGGGGCCACCAGGCGCTCGTGACCGCGACGCGTGCGGAGCACTTGTTCACGTTGAACCTCTAGCGCGGGAGTCAGCGTGTCTATGAGCTCGCGGAGCTGTTGGCGGGTCATGCCGGTCAGTTCAGGGTCCTGCAGTGAATGCTGCGTGAGGCGATGCGGCCTGCTCGCCTGCGTCTGGTCTGACGTGCCGTTGGTCGCCTTCGCGTCCGGCGGATGCTGGTGGAGGGTGTAGTTCCAGTCGCCGTGGAAGCGGTGCCGGGTGATCGGCAGGGCGGCGATCTCGTCGTCGCTGACCTGAATGCCTGTGGCGTATCGAGCGGTGTCGAGTTCGGCGTGCACCGTCAGGCCGGTCTTGGTGGTGGTCGCTGCGATGCTCTCGACGATGACTTCGTGGCTGGTCAGGGGTCTTCCGCGCCAGTTCATGGTGATGTGGGAGAACAGCCGGTGCTCGATCCGGTTCCACTTCGATGTTCCGGGAGGCAGGTGGCAGACGGTGATCGCCAGTCCGGCCACGGCGGCGAACTGGGTGAGCTCGGTCTTCCAGGTGCGGGTGCGATATCCGTTGGAGCCGCCCGCGTCGGCGGTGATCAGCAGTCGACCGGCCGTTGGATAGGCGGCCCGTCCGGCTCCGTTCCACCAGCGGCGGATGGATTCGACGGCGAAAGCGGCGGTGTCGTGGTCGGTGCCCACGTTGACCCAGCCGGTGTTCGCGGCGACGTCGTAAATGCCGTAGGGCACCGCTCTGCCCAGCTCGCGGTCGGGGAAGTCGTGTGTGTCGACCCGGACCGGCTCGCCTCTGGGCTCCCATTCACGGCCGTTGTTCTTGAAGGGGCCGACCAGTTCCTTCTTCTTCGTGTCCACGCTGATCACCGGAGCCCCGCTGTCCTGGTGGTTGCGGGCCTGCTCGTTGATGTAGTGGAACTGGGCGTCGCGGTCGGGGTGCTGTTTGCCTTCCAGGGTCTTGGCGTTGCTCTGCAGGCTGAAGCCCTCCTCGCGCAGGAGGTCGCCCACCGTGTCCGCGGAGATCTTATGGCCCTGGCGGGTCAGCTGCTCGGCGAGCTTGCGGGTGGATTTGGTGGTCCAGCGAAGCGGTGACATGGGATCTCCGCGGACGTCGGGCTCGACCAGCATGAGGAGCGCCTCCCGAACGGCTGGGTTCAGGTCGACGACGCGTTTG
>NZ_JBFBBE010000174.1:0-14610 GCF_040682555.1 Streptomyces sp. NPDC051172 | reverse complement strand
ACGAGATCGTCGTACGACGGACGACGCTTCGACAGGCCCACGAACAGACCAACGATCCGATCAGCGGCAGGTCACACGACCTGCTGAGCAGTCACGATGCTTCTTGACCACCACTCGATCCCCGATACCCACGCAGGGCCCGGCTCCGCGTCGGGCGGACATGGCTGTGTTGGGAGGTGTGCGGCCGCCGCTGGTGGTCCTGCCGGTTCTGCTGGCGCTCGTCGCAGGCCTGACGGTGTTCGCCGTCGGGAGCGACACCCAACGGGGTGTTCCCGAGGCCGTCCTGAGCTCCCAGCAGCACATCGCCGAGGACGGGGCGGTCGCGCTGCAGGGCTCCGTCGACCAGAGCGTCACCGATCTGCGGGCGGCGGCCGCGGACTTCGCGGGCTCCAGGCCCGTACCGGCGGACGGAATGCTGACCCGCCTCGACCGGGCCTATCGCAAGTGGCGCGGCACCGCCGTCGTCGACCTGTCCACCGGTCGGCTGCTCGCCTCGCACGGCGAGGCCGTACCGCTCGGGAAGGTGAACCTCCGTGGGCTGCCGGCGAACCTGCCTCCGAGACTGGTGCGGGACGACGCGGGCGTCACCCGGCTGCTCGCCTTCGCGACGCTGTCGCAGGGCGGCAGACAGGAGTTGCTCGTCGCCTCCCAGAGCCTGAAGCCGCCGGGCATCTCCGTCGGCAGGAAGCACACCCTCGACGTCGTGGACCGTGACGGGGCCGTTCTCGCCTCGACCGGGACGGGATCCGGCACCGACCGGGCCAAGGCGCTGGCCGGCACCGCCGCCCGCGAGGCGCAGGGCAAGGGACCGTCGGACACCGCCGCCGGCGGCTTCGACGGTCCGAGCGGCAGTCTCGTCGGGGCGGCGGAGGGCAAGACCCGTACCGCCGTCGGGTACGCCTCAGTCGCCCGGGGGCCGGCCACGAAGGAGAGTCCGAGCAGCGCACTCGGGCTGACGGTCGTCACGACGGTGCGGACCGAGCGTCATGGGGTCGGTACCGGCGACCTTCGTCTCGCCCTCCTCGCCGCGGCCGTGCTGCTGGCCCTCGCGGTCGGGGTCACCGTCGCCCTCCACATGGTGCTGCAGCGGCCTGTGCTGCGGTTGCGACGCGACGCGCAGAGGATCGGCTCGGGCGACCTCACAGCTCCCGTCCGCGTGCCCCGCTTCGGGGAACCCGCCCGGGTCGGCGCCGCGCTGGAGGTACTGCGCCGTCAACTCCGACGCAGGGACGGGCAGTCGCAGGAGACGGCCGCGCAGCCATCGGCCAAGGACCGGCGTCGGCTCGGACTGCGCACCGTCCTCGTGGTGTGCGCGTTCGCCCTGCTGGCCTGGCCCACGGCGATGCTGCTGACGCTCGGCAGCACCTTGCCGCACCCGGCTGCGGTCGTACCGCGGCTGATCTCCGACGACCAACGGCAACGCACCGAGACGACGGCGGATCGCGTGCGCAGGGGAATCAACGACGGATACGCGGATCTCGCCCATCTCGCCACGGTGATCGACGCTTCCCGGTCACAGGAGGCTCGCAGGATCCTCGACAGCTCCCTGGAACAGCACGGCCGGTACCGGTCCCTGTACGTCGTCGACGGCGCCGGCAAGATCCTCGTCCGCGCCGGCGGCGAACCCCGTACCCCGGAGAAGGTCCGCATCAGGTCCGGGGTCAGGCAGACGAACACCTCCGGCACGGAACCGGTGCTCGCCGCCGTGGCCCCTCAGCAGGGCAAGGGCGCATCGGCGAAGTCGCAACACCGCTATGTCGTGGGCGAGTTCAAGGTCCAGTACCTGGCCGGCATCCTCAACCGACCGGGTCTCGGCTCGGTGTGGCTGGTGGACTCCGCGCATCGGGTCATCGCGTCCAACAAGGGGTTCGTGGCATTCGGGCGGGTCTCCGACGGCCGGCTGCGGAACCGCCTGGACGCCGTCCGCACGGCCAAGGGCTCCGCCGAGTTGCTGCTCGGCTGGCGGGATCCGGCGGTCGCCGCCGTGGCACCGTTCAACGACAAGAGGGGCGTCGCGAGCGCACTCGGCTGGAAGGTCGCCTCGATCAGGCCGGTGTTCTGGATCGGCCTGCCCGAGTACGAGGCACAGCGGCGGATCATGCTCGTCGGTCTGCTGGGGGTGACCACGGGCGCCCTCTGCCTCGGCTGGCTGCATCTCGTCGTCGTACGTCCGCTGCGTGAAGTCGCCCAGGGCGCCGAGGGGTTGGCGGCCGGGGACCGCGCAACGGTGCTCTACCCGCGCTACCACGACGAGGTGGGATCCGTCGCCCGCAGCCTCGAACTGATCAGACAGCGACTCGCGCGCACCGGCGGGGCGCACCCCTCCTCCACTTCCCCGTCCCGCCCCGGTCCCAGGAGCTGACCCGCCGTGCTCTTCCTGTACTGCGTCCTCGCGACGTGCTGCGTCGGCCTGCTCGTCGCAGGCATCGTCGAACAGCGCCGCCATGACGCCAAACTCGCCGTCATACCCACCCGAGTGCTGGTCAACGGCATCCGAGGCAAGTCCTCCATCACCCGGCTGTGCGCGGGCGCGCTGCGCGGCAGCGGCCTGGTGACCGTCGCCAAGACCACGGGCACCGCGGCCCGGTTCATCCACCCCGACGCCACCGAGGAGCCGGTCCACCGCAAGTTCGGCATCGCCAACGTCGTCGAGCAGATCGGCATCGTCCGGCGGGCCGCCGGCTACCGGCCCGATGTCCTGGTCATGGAGTGCATGGCCGTCATGCCCGCACTCCAGGAGATCAACCAGACCAAGCTGATCCGCTCCACCATCGGCGTGCTGTGCAACGTCCGCGAGGACCATCTCGCCGAGATGGGACCGACGTTGGACGACGTGGCCCGCTCCCTGTGCCGGTCCCTGCCGCATGGCGGCGTCTGCGTCACCGCGGAGAAGGAGCGCTTCCACATCCTGAAGGAGGAGGCCGACGCCCGGAACTGCAGGCTGGTCTACGCCGACCCGGAAACCGTCACCGACGAGGAACTGCGCGGCTTCAGCTGGTTCACCTTCAAGGAGAACGTCGCCATCGCCGTCGCGGTCGCCGAACTGCTCGGCGTCGACCGCGCGACCGCGCTGAAGGGCATGTACGAGGCGCCGCCGGACCCCGGTGTGCTGTCGGTCGAGCGGTACCGCACCCCTGACGGAAACAGGCTGCGCTTCGCGAACGTCTTCGCCGCCAACGACCCCGAGTCCACGCTGATGAACATCACGCAGCTGCTCGAACTGGGCGCCATCCACCGTCCTTTGCACGTCGTCATCAACTGCCGCCCCGACCGTGTGGAGCGCAACGGGCAGATGGGCGCGCTCATCCCCCAGCTGGACCCGGACACGGTGTTCCTCATCGGCCACCCCACCAAGTCGGCAGCCGACGCGATACCGGCGCACTGGACCGGGAACGTCGTCGATCTCGGCGGCGACCGCCGCGACCCCGACCGGCTCACCACGGATCTGCTGGCCCACCTGGGGCCGGACGCCTCACTCGTCGCCATCGGCAACATCCACGGCCAGGGCGAACTCTTCCTGGAGCGGCTCGCGGCACTCGCGCCCGACCACCCCGATGCCGCCGCCGACTCCGCCGACCACAACTCCTCCCATGGAGCATCCCGTTGATCCCCGCAGTCGTCACCCCGCAGATCGCCGCCATCGGCATCGCACTCGGTCTGGTCTTCTCCCTCCTGTGCTACCTGACCACGAACCTCTCACCGGGCGGCATGATCACCCCCGGCTGGCTCGCCCTCACCCTCGTCGGCGATCTGCGGCGCGCCGCCATGGTCGCGGCCGTGGCAGGCCTGACCTACCTGCTGACCAAGCTGCTGCAGCGCTTCGTCATCCTCTACGGCAAGCGGCTGTTCGCCGCGGTCGTGCTCATCGGTGTCCTGCTCCAGGCCGGTCTCTCCCTGTTGCTGCAGCAGCAGTTCCCCCTGTTGTTCGCCCACCAGGCCCTCGGGTTCATCGTCCCCGGTCTCATCGCCTACCAGCTGGAGAGGCAGCCCAAGGCAGCGACCGTCCTCTCCACCTGCGCGGTCACGTTCGCCGCGTACGTGATTCTGGTGTCCGGGCTGCTGCTGGGCGCCCTGCCCACGTCATGAGCCGCCCCGTCCCCGACATGCGGCGCCCTCTCTCCTTCCCGCCCTACGGAGTTGACCAGTGAAACGCCTGCCGCCCGGAATCCGTAGGTTCTCGCTACCGAGGAACACGGCCCTGTTCCTGGTGACAGCCGTCCTGCTCGCGGCGAGCTGCGTGCTGACCCTGCAGTTCAGACACCGCACCGACCATCCGGCGGCCTCACTGCCGGCAGCACCGGCAGCACCGGCGTCACCGGATGCCGTAATCCGGGCCAGGAGCGGCCCACTGCACTTCGAGCGGATCGGCAACCCCGCCCGCACGATCGCCCGCGACCGGCACGGCACCGTCGTCGCCACGTTCACCGACGGCGCCCGTACGGCCGTACTGACCGGGCCCAGCAGGACGTTCGCGGAGCCGCGTACGACGGACGCCAAGGTCGTCACCAGGAGCTGGGTGCGGCTGCTGCCCAAGGCCTGGGCCCCTGGCGCGGAGCGCAGCGGCTGGTTCGGGACCTGGCTCAGGTCGCGGCTCGGCAGCCGCGACCCCGACATCCTCGCCACGGCCTTCGACTACCTCGCGGGTGCCCCGGCCCGGAAGACGGCAGCGGGAGTCGGATACAGCGGTGCCGCCCGCTACGCCCCCGGCACGACCGGCAACTCCGGGCGTGCTCAGCAGGGGAAGCGGCGCACGGGTTCGGACTTCTACGACTACCTGGGCATCCCCTGGACCTTCCCGGACGCGGTCACCCGCCGCCCGGAGAAGGACCGCGCGCGCTCCGTCGACAGCTCCGGCTATGTCCGGCTGGTGTACGGATACCGCTCGGGGTTCCCGCTGAACAGCAGGGACGGCACGGCGGGCGGCGGGCTCGAGCGGACCGCCGACGCGATCGCCCGCGGGCGGCCCGGCGTACCCGTGCTCCCCCTCACCGGCCGGCGCCCCGCCGTCATCCAGCAGCTCCAGCCCGGCGACCTGGTCTTCTTCAGCACACGGGAGCTGCCCGGCGCACGGATCGGCCACATCGGCATCTACCTCGGCCTGGACACCGCCGACCACCCGCGCTTCATCTCCAGCCGGAAGAACGCGGGCGGCCCCACCATGGGCGACAAGGGCGGCACCTCACGGCTCGACGGCGACGGCTACTACGCCCAAGGGCTGCGCGCGGCCCGCCGCCTGTGACCGCACTCCGACCGGGCGGGCGCGAAGCCTTGGTCCTTGTCCGGGGACGCAGCCGGTGTGAGGCGCGGGGTGCACCCGACGATCGCCGGACGGCGCCCGGAACGGACCCGGTTACGACTGGCGCATTCCGCGCGCTGAGCCGGGGCGGCCACCTCCATCGGCGGCGGCCCCCCGCGCAACCCGCTGCCTCTCACCTGCCGTTCCGCCTCGACACTGATCCAGGGACCTTCGCCATGGCCGCCATCCCCACCGCCCGGAGCACCGGCTCCCACGGCCTCCGCCGGGAATCGCACCGCCCCGCCGACCGGCCGGAAGCTCCGGCGCGCTGGGAACGCCCGGCGCTGGCCGCGGTGCTGGGCGTCGCCGCACTGCTGTACGCCTGGGGTATGGGACACGCCGCGATCCACCCCTACTACGGCGCGGCGATACGGTCGATGGCCACCAGTTGGCGGGCCTTCTTCTTCGGCGGTCTCGACACCAGCGGTTCGATCACCCTCGACAAGCTGCCCGGCGCCTTCTGGCCCGATGCCGTCTCCGTATGGATCTTCGGGCCGCACACGTGGGCGGCCGCGCTGCCCCACGTGATCGAGGGCGTGCTCACCGTATGGCTGCTGCACCGGATCGTCCGGGCCTGGGCAGGGCCGCTCGCCGCGCTGATCGCCGCGCTGACGCTCACCTTCACTCCGGTCACCGTGGTACTGAACAGGGCCACCATCCCGGACACCGCACTCACCCTGCTGCTGGTGGCGGCGGCAGGCGCCCTGCAGAAGGCGGCACGAACCGGACGGCTGCTCCCGCTGATCACGTGCGGCGTCTGGGTCGGGCTCGCCTTCCAGACGAAGATGCTGCAGGCCTGGCTCGTACTGCCGGTCTTCGCCGTGGTCCATCAACTCACCGCGCCCGACCCGCCGTTGCAGAGGGCTCGGCGCCTGCTGCTCGGCGGTGCGGTCACGCTGGCCGTCTCCTGCTCATGGGCGCTGATCGCATGGGTGACTCCCGCGGACAGCCGCCCGTACGTCGACGCCACGTCGAACAACAACCCCTTCAGTCTGGTCTTCGGCTACAACGGCCTGAGTCGCTTCACCGACGACGCCACCGCGTTCGGCGCCGTCCCGGCCACAGCCGCCAGCCGTACGACCGGAAACACCGGCTGGGGGATGCTCGTCAACCACACCGTCGGCCCGCAGATCGCCTGGTTCCTGCCGATCGCCGTGCTAGCCGCCGTTACCGCCCTCATCTGGCGCGCCCGCGAGCCGCGGACCGACCCGCTGCGTGCGGGTTTCCTCCTGTGGGGCGGCTGGCTCGTCGTCCATGCCGTGGTGTTCAGCGTCTCCAACGGCAATCACGCCTACTACACGGCCGTGCTCGCACCGGCGATCGCCGCGCTCGCCGGAGGCGGGTTCGCTCTCTTCCGGTCCGCGTACGAGGCGGGCGGCCGGCGACGGCTGTGGCTGCCGTCGGCGATCATGCTGACGGTGGCCTGGGCCTTCGTGGTCGACGGGCCGACCTGGTTCGCCTCCCGGCTGCTGGCGTTCGCCGTGATCTTCGCGCTGTGCGCGACGATCGGCCTGTGGACCAGCGGGTCACGCGCCTCCCGGGGGATGGTCCAGGGCTCTCTGGCCGCGGGAATCGCGGCCACTCTGCTCGTACCGGCCGGCTGGGCCGTCTCCTCACTCGACCCGCGCTACGCGGGCGCCTCCACCTCGCCGACGGCGGGTCCGGTCGGCGAGGTCTACCGCAGGGCCCTCCATCACCCGTCCGCTCCCCGCCGGGCCGGGCTCGACCGGCCAAGCCCCCGCGACACCGCACTGCTGGACTACCTCATCGCGCACCGCAGGGGTGAGAAGTACCTGCTCGCGACCCAGGCCGCCTACCCCGCGGAGCGCCTGCTGCGCGCTCAGGCCCAACCCGTCCTCGTCATGGGCGGATTCACCGGGAACACCCCCTTCCCCGGCGCCTTGCAGCTCGGCAACCTGATCGCCACGCACCAGCTCCGCTATGTGCTGCTCACCCACCTGCGGCCCACCACCCCTGCCACCACCTGGGTGAAGTCCCACTGCGAGCGCGTCCGCTCCGGGGCCTACGGCTGGCGCACCAGGGGCAACTTCGGCCTCTACGACTGCCGCGCGCAGGACTGAGCAGAGCACCTCGGGCCACGCCGGGCCCCGCCGATCGGCGGGGGTGGGACAGCCGACCGCGGGATGGGTCAGGCAGAGGAAATGCGCAAAGATCCTGTTCGCTGCTCCACGCGCTCGGCGGCGCGCGGACATGGCGAGGAGATGCCGAGCCGGAGCCGGGCGTGAGTGCCCGCGCTGTCCTGCCTGGTCTCGTCCGCTGTACCGTCTGCCTGTGCTGACGCCGGTCGACGCCCCTGTGGAGGTCTCGGCGGGGCGGCCGCAGGTCTGTTCCGAGTTCTGAAGCGGATTCAAATGATCCCTGTCCTGATTGTGATCACCACGGTGGTGGCCGGGTGGTCGCTGGTCGCCGGCCGGCTGGAGCAGCGGCATGTGCGGGCCCCTCTGGTGCTGGTGTTCGCGGGAGTCGTCACGGGTGTGTTCACGCACAGCCACATCGCCGCCACGTTGAACTCCGAGGTCGCTCAGCATGTGGCCGAGGTCATCCTGGCCATCCTGCTGTTCGTCGACGCCACCGAGCTGCCGGGCGGGCGACTGTTCGGCAACGACCCCGGCTCCGCGGCGCGGGCACTGCTGGTGGCCCTGCCGCTGAGCCTGATCACCATGGTGCTGCTGGGAACGCTGCTGCTGCCCGGGCTGCCGGTCGCGCTGCTGCTGCTCATCGCGTGCATCGTCGTCCCGACCGACTTCGCCCCGGCCGAGACGCTGGTCCGCGACCGGCGCATCCCGGCGAGGGTGCGCAGCGTGCTCAACGTGGAGAGCGGCTACAACGACGGCATCGTCTCGCCCCTCTTCCTGTTCGCCCTGATCCTCGTCGGCACCAACTCCGCCACCCGCACGCCCATGCAGGCCCTCGGCACGGCCGTGCCGTTCGCGCTGAAGGCCCTCGTGGCCGGCTTCGTGGTGGGGGCGCTGGTGGCGTGGCTGATCAATATGGCCGACCGCGCGCAGTGGATGACGGAGCAGTCCCGGCGGATCGTCGTGCTGGTCACACCGCTGCTCGCCTACACCGTGACCACGGCGATGGACGGCAACGGCTTCGTGGCCTCGTTCGTGTGCGGGATCGCCTTCCGCTACGTCAGGCAGGCGCCGGTCCGCCGCCGGGGCGCCTCGGCTCCCCACGCCTCGGACTTCCAGCTCATCGAGGACACCAACTCGATGGCGACGATGTGCATGTGGTTCTTCTTCGGCAACGCCGTGGTGCTGGCCATGGAGGAGGGCGTCCACTGGCCCACCGTCGTGCTCTGCGTCGCCGCGCTCACCGTCGTACGCGTCCTTCCGATCATGCTGGCCTTCCTGGGCTCGACGTTCACCTGGCGGGAACGGCTCATGGTCGGCGCGCTCGGCCCACGCGGCACCACCTCCATCGTGTTCGGACTGCTCGCGTTCAACGCTCTGCCGGACGGGCGGTACGCCGACACCGCCCTGTACGCCATGACCCTCACGGTGCTCGGCAGCGTTCTGCTCCACGGCGGTGGATCGGTGGCCATCGCCCGGTCCCTGACGACCCCGCCCCCGTCGGCCGCCGGCGGCACCGGCTGCCCGGGGGCCGACGAGCCGGACCCACAGGTTGTCGACACACGCGGTTGATGTGCCTGCCGGCCGCGGCGGGTAACACTCCGGGCCGGTGTCCTCCAGCCACTCGGCGGGGGCGGACCCGACAGTCGTCGGATGGGCGGAGAGCGGCCGGGCGGACAGGCTGGAGGCATGACACAGCATGTTCGCAACAAGGAGCCCGAGACCGTCCCCGGGGCGTCGGCCGACCTCGACGTGCGGGACCGTGACGTCACGCCCCGCAGCGGCGGGTTGCTGGAACTTCTCGGCCTGACGCTGGTGGCGGCCGCCGGTGTCCTGTTCGTCCTCCGTCCTGAGTTCTATGAGGCAGGGGTGCACGTTTTCGCCACCCGGGCGGCCTCACTGGTCCACTGAGCCGACGATCGGAGATCTCCTCCGAGGCGAGGCCTCCGCGGCCACCCGCACCATGGCCGGCTCCCCGTGAATGCCGTTGGTCGGCCTCTGCCTGGCCGTCGTACGCCCTGGCCGGGGCCGCCGCGGGCTGCTGCAGCCCCTGGCCACGAAGACGCTGGTCGACCGGCTCTCGCCCGGTGGCGCCTCATCAGGCGCTTGCTGCGGTTGCGCCTCGCGGAGGTGGGCCCGACCGACGAGTGGCCGTCCGCGAGGTAGCGGATCCAGTCGGCGACCCCCTGTGTGGCCGACAGCGGGGAGCCATGTGCACGACGTACATGCCGAACCGTGGCGGCGACCATCCGGCAGGCTTCGTCGACACCCCCGACGACTGGCCCGGGGAGACGGCCGACCGCCCACGGCCCGATCCCACCGGACGGGAACCACGGCCGCCGTCCGCCGAGCCTCGCCCGTTCGCCCGCCGACGGGCCGGAGCGCTCCCGCCGACCGGCTGGAACCCGTCTGCCGGGTGGCGGGTGTCCACGGCGGCCGCACCGTCGCCCGCCCCGCTGGACGTACTGTCGACGGCAGGCGATCACCGTACGAGAACATGGATGCCCCGATGCGGGATGTACGGGTCAGCCGTGACGCTGGACCAAGCCGACGAGTGTGAGGCGGAACGCCGGTGATCCGGGTAGTGGTGGTGGACGACGAGGCCCTGGTGCGGTCCGGGTTCGAGCTGATCCTGAACGCCGCCGACGGCATCCAGGTCGTGGCGACCGCGGAAGGAGCGCAGGCCGCCGACGTGATCCGGCGCGAGCACCCGGACGTCGTACTCCTCGACATCCGCATGCCGGACGTGGACGGCCTGACCGTCCTCACGGAACTCCAGAGTCTGCCCGAGCCGCCGACGGTGGCCATGCTGACCACCTTCGACACCGACGAGTACATCCTGACCGCGCTGCGCTCGGGAGCCGCGGGCTTCCTCCTCAAGGACACCGAGCCCGAACAACTCGCCCACCTCGTACGGACCCTGGCCGCGGGCGGCGTGGTGATGTCCCCGAAAGCCTCGCGGGCCCTGCTGCGCAGCCACCCGGGCGCAGGCGCCTCCCAGGACGCGGACGTGGCGCGCGTGAACCTGCTCACCGACCGCGAACGCGACGTCCTCGTCCTGATCGCGGAAGGACTCTCCAACGCCGACATCGGCACCCGCATCCATCTGAGCGCGGGCACCGTCAAGGA
Source organism: Streptomyces sp. NPDC051172 (assembly GCF_040682555.1). Lineage (NCBI taxonomy): Bacteria > Bacillati > Actinomycetota > Actinomycetes > Kitasatosporales > Streptomycetaceae > Streptomyces > Streptomyces sp. NPDC051172. Next base: position 4,089 of record NZ_JBFBBE010000174.1, on the reverse strand, counting down.
CCACGTCAGCTCGATCCTGACCAAGCTCCGGGTCGCCGGCCGCGTCCAGGCGGCGCTCCTCGCGGAGCGGGCCGGACTGCTCAGCGAGGAGCGCACCGACACAGCACGGGACCACCGGTGGTGAGCCGAGGCCAGGCGCTGTGGCGGCGGGTGCCGCCCTGGGCCGTCGACGCGGGCCTCGTCGTGCTCGCCGTGCTCGACACCTGGGTCAATCTCTACGGCGAGGCGACACCGTTCATGTGGGCCTGCGCCGCCGTCGGCTGCGGCGGACTGCTGCTGCGCAGGCGCTTTCCCCTGACCGTCTTCCTGCTGACCCTGCCCATGACCCTGTTCATGGACGTGGCCGTCGCGCCGATCGCCGCCCTGTACACACTGGCCACGCGCACCCGCAACCGCCCACTGCTGGCCGGCTGCGCCCTGCTCAACGCGGCGGCGAGCACCCTCGCCTGGCCCCTGTCCGACTCGTTCTCCGGCGACCGGACCTGGACGCTCATCCAGTTCGTCTACACGCTGGCCACGGCCTTCGCCCCGATCCTGTTCGGCCAGCTCGTCCAGGCCCAGCACGACGTGGCCCGCCAGCTCGCCGAGGTCGAAGAGGCCCGCGAACACGAACGCGCCCTGTACGCCCAGACCGTCCTGGCCCGCGAACGCGCCCAACTGGCCCGCGAGATGCACGACGTCGTCTCCCACCAGGTCAGCCTCATCGCCGTACAGGCCGGAGCCCTCCAGGTCGCCGCCAAGGACCCCGCCGCCCGCGACACCGCCCGCACCATCCGCACCCTGAGCGTGAACACCCTCGACGAACTCCGCCACATGGTCACCCTGCTGCGCGCCTCCGGCGGCAAGGAAACCGCACTCACCCCCCAGCCCACCCTCGCCGACCTCCAGCAGCTGATCGCGGGCAGCGGCATCGAGACCACCCTGACCGGCGAACTCCCGCCCGGCATCAGCACGACCGCCCAACGCACCGTCTACCGCACGGTCCAAGAAGCCCTCACCAACGTCCGCAAGCACGCCCCCGGCGCCCGCGCCGAGGTACACCTGTGGCACGACACCCAGCACTTCGGCGTCACCGTCACCAACACCGCCCCCACCCGCCCCTGCGTCGCCCTGCCCAGCGCCCGCCACGGCCTGATCGGCCTCAAAGAACGCGCCGAACTCCTCGACGGCACCCTCACCGCCGAACCCACCCCCCACGGCGGATACAAGATCGAACTACGGGCCCCCACCCGACCCACCTGAGAGCGCGTGGCCGGCAGTGGACGCTTCAGGCCGCGTCGTGCTCGGCCTCGGTGACCGTGGCCGCAAGCGGGCCGGCGACAAGGGTGACCGTGGCGTCGGCCAGGTGGAGGACGAGGTCGGCCTGGGCGGTCAGGCGCAGGTCGTGGGTGATGAGAAGGGTCGTACGGCCCGCCGTCAGGCGTCGCAGCGGCGCCATGATGCGGGCCGCCGAGGCGTCGTCGAGGCCGGCCGTGGGCTCGTCGAGGATCAGGACGGGGGCGGTGCGCAGCATGGCCCGGGCCAGGGCGATCCTGCGGCGCTGGCCGCCGGAGAGGTGGCTGCCGCGTTTGCCGACGGGAGTGTCGTAGCCGGCGGGCAGGGCGGTTACGAAGTCGTGTGCGTCGGCGGCCGTGGCGGCGGCGATCACCTCCTCGGCGGTGGCGTCGGGGCGGCCGTAGACGATGTTCTCCTGGATGGTGCCGTCGAAGAGCATGCTGTCCTGGAGGAGCAGGGTGATGTGCCTGCGCACCTCGTCGACGGGGAGCTGGGCGATGTCCCGGCCGTCCAGCAGGATGCGCCCCTGCGAGGGTTCGTACACGCGCAGCAGCAGCTTGCCGAGGGTGGATTTGCCGGCGCCGCTCGGGCCTGTGAGCGCGACCAGCGTGCCGGGGGCGATGTCCAGGTGGACGCGGTCCAGTACGGGGTGGCCGGCGCCGGGGTAGGCGAAGCCGACGTCGTGGAAGGCGATGGCGCCGCGCACCGGTTCGGCGAGCGGCGGGATGTCGGGCCGTGGGCTGCTTTCGGCGACGGGGCCGGTGCGCAGTACCTCGACGAGGCGCTCGCACGCGGCCGTCGCGGAGGAGGCGCTGACCGCGAGTTCGCCGAGTTCCTGCAGCTTGGGCTGGAGATAGCCGAGGTAGGCGGCGAAGGAGAGCAGACCGCCGACGCTCAGGTGGTGTTCGGAGATCTGCCAGGCTCCGGCACCGATCACGGCCAGCACGCTCAGGGTCTCGATGAACTCGCCCGCCGGCCCGTACACCGAGGACAGCCGGATCTGCCGCAGCCCGGCCCGCATCCACACCCGTCCCTCCCGGTGCAGCTTCCCCCGCTCCGCCTGCTGACGGCCGTACGCCTGCACGAGCGGCATGTTGGCCAGGCTCTCCTCCAGCAGGGAGGCGAGGCGGCCGTTGCTGTCGCGTTCGTCGCGGGTGGCGGAGCGCATCAGGGTGCCGAACACCCGGGCACCGAACCAGATGACGGGGGCCACGGCGAAGGTGACCAGGGCCAGTTGCCAGCTGGTCCAGAAGGCCGCGGCGCCGAAGACCACGGCTCCCACCGCGGTGGTGACGAGGTCGACCGGGGCGGAGGCCACCAGTGACTCGACGGCCTCGACGTCGCCGGTGAGCCGGGTGACCAGATCGCCGGTGCCGAAGCGGTCGAGGGCGTCGGGCGGCACCTGCTGGAGGTGCTGGAAGAGACGGTCGCGCAGGCCGAGCAGGAAGTGTTCGCTGGACCATCCGGTGAGGTAACCGCCTGCGGACGAGGCCACCGCACCGGCCGCGGCCAGCCCCAGCCAGAGGGCGGCGGGTTGCCAGAAGGCGGCCAGGTCGCCCGGCGCGAGCACCTTGTCGGTGAGTACGCCGACGATGCCGATCGCGGCCGCATCGCACCCGGCCGACACCACCAGCAGCACCACGGAGACCACTACGACCACGCGGTTGACGCTCACCAGCGGCCAGAAGATCCGGAACGCGGCCAGGGGGGAGAGACGGGCATGACGGGTGGGGGCGGATGCTCCGGGTGCGGCCACGGGCATGGCGATCGGAGCTGCTCGGCTCATGTGCGAAACACTCCCAGCACGTTGCTCGAACCGACGCCGCGCCGGGACCCGTCGCGCAGCTGGTGCGCACGGACCCCGGCACGGCGTTCTAGTCCGGTTGTTGTTTCGACGCCCTGCTACTTGGCGGCGTGTTTCTTGTGCTTGCGGTGGTGCTTCTTCTTGTGGTGGTGCTTGGCCTTGTCGGCGCAGGCTTCCTTCTTCTTGGCCTTCTTGCCCAGCGTGATCTTCGCGAAGGACATGGTGAGGCCCTCCTTTCCGATGCCTGGTCTGTCTTGTCAACTGGCGCTGCTCGCCGCTGACTTGGACTGTGTGGCACCCGTGAATACGGAGGCGGCGCGAAAGCCCGCTCAAAACGAAGGGTGAAGACTGGGTATTTTTCTCTTACTCAATACACGTGCTGCGGGAGACCGAGGCGGGTGAAAAGAAGGCGGCCTGGCGCTGGAGGTGGGTGACCGACGCGGCCGGCTCCACGTCGGCGGGCTCGGGGCGCGGCCGTTGAACGGGGGCACGGCGCCGCTGTCTCCCTCGACCAGCCCGGGGGCCCTCGGCGAGGGCACTCCGGGTACGGTACGCGCCCGCGTGTTCAGGCGGAGCCGGAGCCGGCGCGGCTCGCCGATTCGCCGGCGGCACGACGGTACTCGGCATTGATGCGCTGGGCTTCCTCGAGCTGGTCCTCGAGGATGACGATGCGGCACGCGGCCTCGACCGGAGTCCCCTTGTCGACGAGCTCCCGGGCGCGCGCGGCGATCCGCAGTTGGTAGCGGGAGTACCGGCGATGTCCTCCCTCCGAGCGGAGCGGAGTGATCAGACGAGCCTCACCGATGGCTCGCAGGAAGGCCGGGGTGGCGCCGAGCATCTCGGCTGCCCGGCCCATCGTGTAGGCGGGGTAGTCGTCGTCGTCCAGACGATCATTCAGGGGGTTGTCCGATGTCATGTCACCTCGCTGTGCAACGCGTCGAGGGGCCCTGGTGCCGTACGGCACCCCGGGCCCCCAGGTAAGGTGGGGGGGGCGGGGCGGGGGCCGGGCG
>NZ_JBFBBE010000173.1:0-14667 GCF_040682555.1 Streptomyces sp. NPDC051172 | reverse complement strand
GGACGGCCACCCGGCGATCACCGCTGCCCGCACCCCGAAGAAACACCCGCAACCCGCCCGACACCCGTGATCAATATTCACGCGGTGGATCGAGGGTCAGACCATGGTCCGGCTCGCCGCACCAGATCGCCTGCCTCGCAAGCCAGTTCAACGCCGTCGCCCGAAGATGCCAGTTGTCGGCATGTTCCGCACATCGTTGGCCGAACCTCAAGAGCCGGGCCGCATCCCGATGCGCGTAGGCGTCGAAGGCACTGGCTCCCATCACGATGGCCAATCGGCCAACTTCGGTGAAGAGTTCGGCTTCGATAGCCGGAGCGTAGTCAGCCTCAAGGAGGCCCCTGGCCCAGTTCAGTTGCCCGATCAGGGAACTGCGGACGATGCCTCCGCCTCCGTACAGGTTGTCCCATTTAGCAAGAACGGATGAGGCGGATCGCACCTGCTCGATGTCCTCGGGGCGGACAACGTCGGGAAGAGGCGGTTGGTCGAGCGCTGGGACCAGATCGGCGAACGAGTCAGGTGCAACAGCGGCGAGGCCGCCAAAGGCGAGCAATGCGCGGCGCTCCACGGGTGACAGGCTCCCATCCAAAAGTGTGCGCGGGTCCGCCTCAAGCATGCCCGTGGCCGCTACAGCAGAGTCGTCCGCATCGACTGCAGGGCGCGGCTTGTCCGCATCAGCACGGCGCTTGTCCGCTTCCTCTTCCACGAGCCGCCAGAGCCGAACCAAGGCTCCGCCGGCCTCAAGGGCGTCGTCCAACTGCCTCGCCAATGCCGCGTCACACGATCGCTCGTTCTTCTCGATGCGCTCGATCGTGGTACCGCTGACGTGCACCATCAGCCCTAACGCCTTGGAAGACAAGGCTCTGACGTTCCGCCAGTTCCTGAGTTCCTTACCCCACCAGGCACGCACCGACCTGGTCTCGTCCAGAGGTCTCGGCTTCTGCGGCACGGCTTCTCCCTTCGAAGCCCTGATGCGGACAACATCGCTGGCTCTCAGCTGTCCGCATCATCGTTCAGCATCGGGAACTTTCAGGGCCTATCTGCGGTCCTACCCACTCTGAATAGCGCACCCTGCGGCGCCGGTTCAGGTGTTCCGTCAGAACCAGTAGCGAGGAGGCGCGGCAGCGGAGCCCTCCACATGAGCTCCGGCCCGGAACCCACGCTCCTGGGTCCCGGGCCGGCGCAATAGCAGCGCAGATCAGCGCCGCTCCAGGCGGCTGCCGACGCGCACCGCCGAAGCGAACGTGGCCCACGCCGCATGCGTGAACGTGAGGGTCGCCCGCTCGGCGCACTTCGAGTCACGCACGTGGATGGTGCCCTGCTGTACGGCGCACTCCACACACTCGTTGCTGGGCGAGCCGCTGTACGTGCTCTTGAACCATGCGGGCTGGGGCTTCTCGACCACGTGTTCTTCCTCGCTACTTCCGGTCTCGCAGATGCGTCTTGCTAGCCTCGGCGATCAGTTCCGCCGAGGAGTGTGTATCCAGCGCCTCTTGGCGCAGGTAGGCGAAGCCCTTGGTGTACTCCTCCACAGCTGGTGCCTCCTCCAGGAACAGCGAACCGACCTGGTTCTCAAGGAAGACGACATCCAAGGAGGGGTCAGGTCCAGCGAACCCTCCGAAGATGATGAAGCTGTTGAGCGCTGCGGTGTACGCGCCCTTGCTGAACGGCAACACCTGGATGCTCACGTTCGGCTCCTGGCCACGGGCCAACAGGTGGTCCAATTGGGCAGACATGACATCAGGGCTGCCCACCCGGCGCCGCAGCACCCCTTCGTCCAGGATCACGTGGTAGGTGGGCGGAGCCGGCCGGTCGAGGATCCGCTGTCGCTGCATACGCATCGCCAGATACTCCTGGAGCTCTTCTCCTGGGAGGGCTTTCTCCGGCGTCGCTTGGATCGCTTGCGCGTACTCCATTGTCTGAAGAAGGCCAGGGACCACGCCCACTGTGTGGTGGCTGATGGAGGAAGCCTCGTTCTCAAGACCAAGGAGCATTCGCATCTGGTCCGTCAATTTTCCGGCGAAGGGTACCCACCACGCTTCAGTCGCTTTGCTGTTCTTCGCCAGCTCCACCAGGGCTTCTCGCTCAACATCCGGGGCTCCGTAAACCCGACACAGCTGATCGACCTGATTCCAGCGCACATTGCCCTTGGCGCGCTCGTAGCGGCTGACCGTTGCCTTGGAAACGCCTGCCCGCTCGCCAGCTTCCTCAGCTGACAGCCCCGCGGCTTCCCTCAAGGCCAGTAGACGAAGACCGAGCTGCCGCCGTCGCGTTGTCGGTCCCGCGTCGTCGGCAAGCTCGTTCGTAGTGGCCGGCGTCGTCGGCCCTGTCGTCATGACGATGCTCCCTTGAACGAGTACTGCCAGTCTCCCCGCTGGCTCGTAGCCGCCACAAGGAAGTTACACGGCGGAACAAGCCTCGCGTTACGGCCATGCATATGCCCGGAACGCTCATGCGGACACTTTCTCTGTGAGCGTTACATGGCGAGAGATCCGGAGTCATACTCCAACTCGATCGCAGCCGACGGCAGTTCGAGCGCGACCCTGAGCGATCTTGAGCGATGCATCACGACCCCACGACAAGGACTTCCGTGATGGCCCGAACCCTGATCAAACCCACAGCGGTACAACGTGGCGAATCTTGGCTTCGCCCCACTAGCGCGAGTCGACGCTGTCGGATCGCGACACAGGCCACTCGGCCCAGAGCCGGCTGGCCCGCGGTGCGACAGCAGATCCGGTCACGCGTCCGTCGACGAGGTCGTGGCACTCATGCACTCGCCCATAAGCCCGCAACCGGACGAGTACGAATTCCAGCTCACCCTGGTCAAGGAGCACGGCGGGTTCGTCGCGCTCCTGACGCCCGACACCGCGAAAGGGTAGTCGTGAAGCCGGGGGCTAGCGCCGGGCGGCCCGTCCGCATCGGTCTACACAACGGTGACGCAGCGGAACCCGGTGTCGTTGTCCTTCATCGAGACGCTGGCCGCGTTCTCCAGCGCTGGCGCGGCGCGGTCGAAGGGGCTGCTGAACGCGGACCCCTTCAGCTGGTACCGGTCCGGCCCGTCGGTTCCCGGTGTGGAGCACCACTCCCACACGTTGCCGCACAGGTCGAAGATCCCGTAGGGACTGACGCCGGACTGGTAGCGGGCGACGGGCGTAGTGCCGCCGATGCCCGACTCTGCGGTGTTGCACTTCGCGGCGGTGGGCTCCTCGCCCCACGGGTAGGCGTGCCCCTTCGGGCCACGAGCGGCTTTCTCCCACTGTTCGACGGTGGGCAGCGCCTTGCCCGCCCAGCGGGCGTATGCCGTGGCGTCATGCCACGTCACCCAGACCACAGGGTGATCGTGCAGGCCGCTGGGGCAGCGCCCGCCGGGCCAGTGCTGCGGCGGCTGATGTTCGGTGGCGCGGACGAACTGTTCGTAGTCGCCGTTGCTCGTGGGGTAGACGTCGATGCGGTAGGTGTCCACCCAGATCGATGTGTCGTTGGGGCCGGACAGGTAGATGCCCTCCTCAACGAGCATCATGACCTTGCCGTCGACCGGGTGCCGTATGGTTCGCGGGTCACGACGCAGCAGTTCCTCGGTGCGTTCGTCGTGCCCGACGGCGGCCTGCTCGGTGAGGGACTGAGCGAACCGCCACTGGGCATCGGGGGACGCCGTAGCGAGCAGGGTGTCCAGTGCGGCCTGGTTGCCTGGGAAGGGCTTGATCGAGGCGCCCCGGTTTTCCCAGTTCACGAGCTGTCGGCTGCTGATGCCGACCTTGTTGGCGAAGTCCGTGCCCTTCATGCGCAGCGCTTCACGCAGCAGAGCGACTTCCCGGCCCGTCCATCGTGTGATCCCCGTCGCCACGCTGGCCCCCGGCGTCTAGAGGGTCTCGCCGGGGATGGAGAGGTACGCCTCGCGGAGCATGTCCAGCACGGGGTGCTCCGTCGGCAGGTCCTTGTCGTCGATCGCCGACAAGGAACGGACACCGATGCTGGTGTTCGTCGCGAAGACTGCGCCCATGCGCTTGGCCTGGTCGAGGGTGACGGGGGCGGTGCGGTGCTCGACGCCGTTGGCGTGCTTTTGGAGGAGCGCCATGGTCACGCCGGGCAGCACGGGCGCCTGCGGCCACACCACGGTTCCGTTGCCGTCGATGAAACCGACGTTCCAGGTGCCGCCCTCGGAAACGAGATTGTCAGGACCGACGAACAGTGCGTCGCCGAAGCCTGCGAGCTGCGCCGTGCGACGGGCATGCAGCGCGCCGAAGAGGCCGCAATGCTTCACCTCGGGCAGGTCGCGATCGTACGGAACGCTCATGGCGCGAAGCGGCTCTGGGGGCAGGGCACCGGCACCGCGCACGGACACCATGATGTGCGGATCGTTGGCGTCGGCGGGGTGCCCCAGCTCGACCTTCGGGTCATAGATCGTGACGCGGACAACGCAGGGGCCGCTCTGTCCTTCCAAGCCCTGGCGGACGTACGCGCGGACGAGGTCGGCGTCCACGCTCGTGCCCCACACGATCTTGCTGTCTCGCACGAGGCGCTCCATGTGCAGCGTCAGGCCCCGGATGCTGCCGTCTGCATCGACACGCATGGACGTGAAGTGGCCGACGTTGGTCAGGGCCAGGGGCAGCAAGTCGTCTGCGGATACGGGCTTTCCATCGAGAGTCACCATGCCGCCCAGCATGTCAGGACCGTGCCCTCTGGCGGCACCCCAAACCTAGTTACTGACGGGTCAACTTCACAAAGAGTTCCTTCCCTCTTCCTTACAGCACGGTGTTCGCTGGTCACCGTGCGAACACGTCTGGTGATCGACGAGACGAGGCGTGCCGTGCGCCGCAAGGGCGCCAGATACAGCACGCTCCCCCACACCGCCCGCTCGGGAGGCCACCGATGAGCCCCGCCACAGCCGTCGCGTTAGCCGCGCCAAAGGCGCCGCCGCAGACGCCGCACGCCGTCGATGTGGCCTTCGCCTCCGACCCGGCCTTCGTCAGCCGCGCACGCCGGATCACCCGCGCCCTGTTGGGTCTGTGGAACGTGAACGGCGAGCTTGCCGAGAACATCGTGTTCGCCGTCTCCGAGTTGGTCAGCAACGCCGTCGAGCATGGGACAGGGGACGTGCGACTTCGGCTCCGGTACCACGACGGCGAACTCCGTATCGAGGTCACTGACGGCAACCCGACTCCAGCCGAACTGTGCCTCGCGGGTGACGACGACGAGTCGGGCCGCGGCCTGTTTCTCGTCGCCGTCCTGGCCCGGACGTGGGGCGTCAGCAAAGACGGCAAGACGACGTGGTGCATCTTCGGCATTCCTGAGGGGAGGGCCTGATGGCTGCGGTCCCGCCAGGGTGCAGATCTGGCGTCGTCTCGCTCTCCCCATGGCAGCGTCTGGCTGCCCCTGATCGGCTGCGAGCGGACGGGTTGCGCCCGCTCCCTGCCCTTTACGCCGCTCACCGGCCCATCGGAGATCCGCTCCCTGTGTCTGCCCACTCGCCCAACCAGAATCAGCCGCCTGTTGTGCTGGCTGCCACCGATGTTGATCGGGGACCGATCTTTCCCGACCAAGAGATGATGGGGCCGCCTGCGCTGCCGTCGTCCGAGGAATGCGGGCCAGTCCGCCCCCAGAGGTGGGAGCAGAGGTGGCCGATTGCGTCAGGCACCGCGCGGCTAGCCCGCTGGCACGCTCAGACCCGGCTGACGATGGCGGCTTGGGCCGGGGATCGCACCGTCGCTCTTCGTGTCGTGACAGAGCTGGTGCAGAACTCCGTGGATCACGTCGGCGAGGGCGAGGTCCTGCTCGTCCTCTTCCTGGACGAGCAGGAAGACCTGGTCGTCCAGGTGGCGGACCAGGAAACAGAGTTCACCGCTTTTGAACACGCCATTGCCGCTCCGAAGCAAACGGGCCTCGGCCTGGTGCGCGCGCTCGGAGGCGAGATCGCTCTGGAGGCTCCGCCGGCGGGATTCCGTAAGAGCGTCTGCGTCCTGCTGCGCCCCTCTCCGTTTGATACGCCCAGCGCACCGTCCCTTCCGGTGCCTTGTCCCTGTTCAGTTGCGACTCTTGAGGATCCCCATGTCTGACCGTGTGTCCCCCACTCGCCCGGTCACGCACCGCCGCCCTGGACGGCCCCGTCAGCCGATGGACCGCTATGTGCTGGAGCAGGTCCGGGCGGCGGTCGCAGCCCCGCTGGGGCTCGTTCTGTGTGTGCTCGGCGGTGCCGTCATCCTCTGGCAGATCTTTCACGCCTCGGCAGGGCCGCTTCTGGCTGCGTTAGCGGGAGGGCTGCTGGGGGCTGCCGGGCTCGGGGCTGTGCGGGCACAGGCGGCGTCCTTGGCTGTTGAACGGGCGCATAAGGCGCAGTTGCAGCGGGTCACCGAAGGGGTGTCCGCAGTGGAGAAGTTGGTGGTGTGGACGGCGGAGGAGTTGTGCCGGGGCGGCACGCCGGCGCTGCCCGAGAGCCTTCCGCCGCTGGAAGGAGCGGGCCCGGCGGATGAGGTGGTGGCGCTGCTGAGTGAGGTTCAGGTGCAGGCTGTTGCCGCCTTGACCCGCGTGCGCGACGAATCCAAGTCGGCAGTGCTGCTGTCGATGCTGCACCAGTTCTCCAAGCGTGAGCACGCGCTGATCGACCGTGCGTTGGCGATGCTTGATCATCTGCAGGACCTGACCGACGACCCCGACCAGCTGCACACGATCTACAAGCTTGATCACCTGGTGACGAGGATGCGGCGCTGGGTGGAGAGCAAGGCCGTTGTCGCCGGCCAGTCGCTGCGCAGTGCCCGGGAGCCGGTGAATGTGGTGCAGGTGCTGCGGGGTGCGAACCAGGAGATCATGCACTACGCGCGGGTGACCGTGGCCGCTGGCACGGTGGGCGTGGAGCTCGGTCTTCCCCGGCATGTGGGGCCGGACTTGACACACCTGCTGGCCGAACTCGTCGAAAACGCGACGCAGTTCTCCGATCCGGCGTCCAAGGTGCAGGTGCGGGCCCAGCGGGTGGCGACGGGGCTGGCGATCGAGGTCGAGGACCGCGTCGCCATCCCGATGCGGCCGAACGACCGGCAGCGGTGGAACCGTCTGCTGGCTGACCCCGATCAAGTCGACGTAAGTGCGGAGGTCAGTGCGGGACGGCTCGGCCTGCTGACCGCCGCGTTGATCGCCCGCAACTACGGCATGTCTGTCGAGTTGCAGGAGAACCCGACCGGGGGGACGACCGCCTTGGTCGTCGTCCCGAACCGGCTCCTGGTGGCGGTGGCGGCGCCCATTGACGTCGCTGCTTCTCCTCCTCCGCCCGTTGCTCCACCGGCGGCAACGCCCGCGCATTCTGCGCTGCCACCGCGGAGCGGTGGAGGGCAGCCCGCTCCCACCGGTGCTCGGTCGGCGTCGGCCGCTGGGGCCGGGCAGGCGGCCGGAGCGCCCCCGCTGCCCCAGCGCGTGGTGAGCGAGTCACCGGAGCTGCCCGGACCGTCCCGGCCCAAGCCTGCGGCTACGGGGCCGCGTTACGGCCTGGCAGGTGCGTTCCAGAGCGGCATCAAGGCCGCTCGCGCGCAGGACCGCGCCGCCCCAGATGCCCGGCCGGACGCCTCCGGTCCGCCTGTGCCGCCGAGCGCGCACCCGTAGTCCCCCCACCCATGGCTGGCCCCGATACCGCAGGCCGGTCCGTAATCGGCAGGAGCGATTCCCAATGACCTACGACACGACCCAGATGGAAGGCGGCGGCGTGACGGTTGCCGCGTCCGGGCCGGACGCCCGCAAGCAGATGGCCGGGCTGCTGACGGACTTCGTCGCGAATGTGCCCGGTGTCACGCACGCGCTGTTGATCTCGCGTGACGGGCTGAAGCTGGTGGACAGCGCGATCCACAAGGACTGGGCCGACACCTGGGCGGCGACGCTGGGCTCTCTGGCGTCCCTGGCCGAGGCCATCCCGGGTCCGACGGGCGGCAGGGAGGCGCTGAAGCTGGCGGTGGTGGAACGCGAGGACGCACTGATCTTCGCGTCGATCGCCGGGACCAGCGCCATCTTCCCGAACCAGCCAGGCAACACGCTGGGCACGGTCGACACCGTGCTCGCCGTGATCGCCGAGCCTGACGCCAACGCGGGAACGGTGGGATACGAGATGGGCCTGTTGGTGGACCGCTTCGGCCCGTACATGGTCGAGCCCGTGCGCAGTGCCTGATGACCGGGCCCGGTCAGAACACCCCGCCCTCCACCGGAACGGACCCGGCGTTCGTACGGCCCTACCTCGTCACCCGGGGCCGTACCCACGCCCGCCACTGGCTCAGCCCGGAGACCGTGCTGGAGGCCGGGGACGGCAGAGCGGGCCCGGGACTGTCCGAGGGCGAGTACCAGCAGATCATGCTGCTGTGCCGGCAGCGGCGCCGGTCGGTGGCCGAACTGGCGGGCACCATCCGCCTTCCGCTGACCGCGACCCGCGTCCTGATCTCGGACCTCGTCGACGCCCGTGTCCTGGTGCTGCCCGTCACCACCCCCTACACGCCCACCGACTCCCCGACGGGGAACCGCCCGACCCGACAGCTCCTGGAGGCACTCCATGCCGGTCTCACACGCTTGCCCCACAAGAAACCCGCCTGACTCGGCCGCCGCCTCCCACACCGGTGCTGCCGTGCTGAAGATCCTCGTCGCAGGGGGATTCGGCGTCGGCAAGACCACCACCGTGCGCGCGATCAGCGAGATCGAGCCGGTCTCCACCGAGGAGTACCTGACCCAGGCCAGCACCACCACCGACAGCCTGGACGGGGTGGAGACGAAAGGCACCACCACAGTGGCGTTCGACTTCGGCCGCGTCACCTTCGACGTGCCGATGCCGATCGAACTCATGCTGTTCGGCACGCCCGGCCAGGAGCGGTTCAGGGACCTCTGGAACGACCTCGCCCGCGGAGCCGTGGGCGCAGTAGTGCTGGCCGACACCCGCCGCCTGGACACCAGCTTCGACGCCGTCACCTTCTGCGAACGCGCCAAGCTGCCGTTCGTCGTGGCCGTCAACGAGTTCGAGGACGCCCACCGCTACCCCCTCGACGACATCCGCCGAGCCTTCGCCCTGGCCCCCCACATTCCCTTCGTGACCTTCGACGCCCGGGTACCTGCGGCAGTCGTGAAAGTCCTGCTCTGCCTTGTCGACCACGCCCTGGACCAAATCCCCGCCGATCACACCCCTCTGGACGTCTGATGACACAGCACACGCACACCCCCCATCCGCCCGCACTCGTCCGCCGCAGGCCCGGTTTACAGTCCGTCCCCACCCAGCAGGATCTGATCGTCCCGAAACCCGGCACGATCACCTTGGGTCAGGAGACCGTCAGCCGGGCCCAGGCTCAGGAGGCAGCCGAGCACCAGGCCCGCGTGGAACTGATCCAGCGCCTGGGCGTGCCCACCGGGCCGGATGACCTGATGGACCAGTTCGCGGACCACCTCGCCGAGAAGACGGGCATGCTCTACGGCTTCGTCAACATCTTCCTCGGCGTGCAGACATTCGTCGGCCTGCACAACCCCTCCCCGGACAGCGGTCACCTGATCCTGGGGCGCTCCATGAGCCGCGATCACGGCTGGTGCCCCGCCGTCGTCAAACGCAAGAGGGCGCTGCCTCTGCCCGATGTCCACGCCTCACCCCGTTTCTCCGGCAATGCCGTGGTCGACGCGGTGGGCATCCGCTCCTACTTCGGCGCCCCGCTGATCCACGCCGAGACCGGGATCACGCTGGGCACCGTGTGCACCATCGACCCCGAAGCCCGCCCCCGCACCGACGCACGACGCCTCCTCAGTGTCATCAAGGACGAGGGAGCCGAGGTCCTGCACGCCCTCACATCAGGCGCTGCCGCGCGCTGAGCTCCTCCTCGCCGCCCCCACCCGGCACCCCCACGACCGGGGGCCCGGCCGCACCCCGCCTTGCGACCCCACACAGGGAGAGGGAGACGACCATGCCCACCACCCCGCCCCCCGAACTCGCCCCCTACCTCACCCCCGACCACCACCGGCTGTGGCACGAGGCCGACGCTTTCACCGCCGAGTACCTTGCCCCCCGCGTACGGACGATGGAGGCCGCCCCGTACAAGGTCGAGCGCAAGGCAGCCCAACTCATGGCCGAGCGGGGCTGGTTCGGCGTCACGATCCCCACGCAGTACGGCGGGATGGCAGCCGGACACGTCGCCAAGACGGTGCTCATCCATCGCACCGGTGTCGTCTCGGCCGCCGTGGCGGCCATCCTCCAGGCCAGCCTGATCCCGAACGGCGCGGTGCAGCACTGGGGCACGGCCGAGCAGAAGGCGCAGTGGCTGCCGCAGGCAGCAGCGGGGAAGGTGCTGCTGTCGATCGCAGTCACCGAGCCGAAGAGGGGCGGGCACATCGGGGGGATCGAGACCACCGCCGACCGGGACGGCGATGGGTGGGTGATCACCGGCAGCAAGGCTCACATCGGCAACTCCCACCTCGCCGGCCTTCATGTGGTCATCGCCCGCACCGCGCCGCCCGGCGTCTCTGCCTCCCAGGCCCTGACCGCGTTCCTGGTCGAGCACGACCGCAAGGGGCTGACCGTGCGGCCACACAGGCCGGGCCTGGGCCTGCACGGCTTCACCGTCGGCCGACTGGACCTCGACCGTGTCCGCATACCCGCGGCCAACGTCCTCGGGGACGTCGGCCAGGGCCTGTTCGTCGCGCAGAGCGCAAGCATCCTCTACGGCCGGGCCAACCTCGCCGCGGTCAGCCTCGGCATCCACGAAGCCCTCGTCGAGATGACCGCCCGGTGGCTGTCCCACCGCGAACGCTACGACGGGCAGCTGTCCGACCTTCCCGTCCTGCGAGACCGGCTCGGCGGCATGCAAAACCGCCTCCAACTCGCGCGGAATGCCGCCTACCAGGCCGTTCACCTCCTCGACCTGGGCGTGCCCTGTGATGCCCAGCTGATCGGCGCGAAGAACGCCGGTCACGAGCTCGCCGCCGACTCCATGCGGGACGCGATGGAACTGCACAGCGCGTACGGCCTGGACGGTGACTACTCACTCCAACGCCTCTACCGCGACCTGCCGTACGGCTACGCGCCTGCCGGGACCGGCGAGTTCCAGCGCATCCACCTCGCCAAAACCGCCCTCGGCGAGATGGACATCGAGTGGTCCCAGCGGCTTGCCGCCGAACTCTCCTGGACCAGCCCCGACCCGACCCCGGCATGAACTCCCGTGCGCGGCAACCCCGCTGACATCCACTGCCGCGCACGGGTTCCACTCCCGGTCGCCGGGCCGTCACCTCACTCCCCGGCCCGGCGACCGGGGCCACACCCACATTGATCCCGAAAGCAGCTTGCGATGCCTCCCGTTGTTGTCCGCAGTGAAGTGCCGGACGCCGGTTCGGACCACTCGCCGGCGTCGGATCTGCGAGATCCGCATGATGCGTCGGCCGTCGTGCCCCGGACCGTCGGTGATCCGGGACCCGGCGGCCGGCTCCCGCTCTCCCGTCCCTGTGCCCGCCGTGCGTGGGGTGCTGCCGGTACAGGGACGGGGCCCCAAGCACAACAGCGCACACCTCCCGCACCTCAACCACTGAAACCCGCAGGAATCATCGTGAACACCTCAACACCTGACCCGACTCCACCCCGCCCCCCGGTCGACGACTCGGCTAAAGACGCTGCCGACCCCGCACGCCTGCAGGAACGCGCCCCTGAGCGCGCAGCGGGTGAGAGCACGGCTGCGCCTCCTCCCGGCCAGGACGGCCGGAGCCTCGCTTCTCAGCCGGACGTCCGGTCACGGTGTGAGCGCGACCGCGCGGTGATGCGACAACGGCTGGCGGACCCGTCCCTCCTCGACGCGGCCGTGGAAGTACAACTGCGCCATCCCGATCCCACCGCGACCTGCCTCGCGGTGCCGTTGGGCGGCGATCGCGTGGCCGGTCAGGTCACCGTGAAGGGCTGGAGCCAGGCGCTGGACGTCCTGTTCGCCCTGGAGGGCAAGCCGGGCTTCGCAAACCTGCGGGACAGCACGTCGGCAGGCAGCGCGATCGACGCGTCACGCATCATCCGCTGGGGCCTGAACACCCTCCTTGAGGAACCCCGGCACCAGGCCCAGATGTTCGGCTACCACGCGGCCGGCGTACAGGCGTATACGGCGGAGCAAAACCGCGAGGACGCCCGCATCCCGGTCACGGAGATGCCCGACCTGCCCCACAGTCCCACGGTGGCCCGCATCCAGCGCGTCCTCCTGGGAGGAACCAAGGACGGCTACCTAGCCGACCGCCACTTCGTCGCCTCCCTGTCCGAAGACGACGCGCACACACTGTCCACGGCCGCGGTCATCAACCGGCTGCATTTACCGAATGTGGTCGCCCGCCTCGCTGAGCGGGGCATCGACCAGTTCCTCGACCTGGGCTGCGGACTCCTACCTGACTTCGGCACACCCGTCGAGGAGTTGTGGGGGTGGAGCCTGGCCGACGTCGTGGCTCGTCATCGGGAGACGGCCCGCGTCCTCTACGCCGACCACGACCGGACGCTGCTCGGCGCCTTCCGTATGGGCCCCGACGAGCACCCCCTTGGGCCGGAGTGGGTTCAGGGCGACATCCAGTACATGGAACAGTTCCTCACCTCGGGGCGGGTGCAGCATGTGCTCGACTTCGGCCGCCCGATCGGCGTGCTGCTGCACGACGTCCTGCCCTGGATCAGCGGCGACGACACCGTGCGCGCGGCCATGGAAACCCTGCGCGACCACCTTCCACCCGGCAGCGCCCTGTCCCTCACGCACGCCACGGATCTCGGCGACAACCCCATGACGCGGTTCAGCAAGGTGTTCCGCAAGGCCGAGATCGACTTCACACCGCGTGACGCCCCCTTCATCGACGGCCCGGTCGGTGACTGGCCCCTGGAACCACCCGGACTCGTCCCGCCGCACCGCTGGCACTCCGCCCACCCCCACGCCGCGCTCGACCCCCAGGCGGCAGGCGCACTCGCTGGCCTCGCCTTCAAACCGGCACCCATCGAGAAGGAACCGCAGCCCACGACGCGCCCCCGCCCAGCGGCCTCGGAGGACTCATGACGTCCCCCCCTTCACCTCACCTGAAGTCGCACTCAAAGAAGCCCCGGCAGCCGTTGCGCCGGCCGCCCAGGAAGTACGTCACCAAGCCCGCAGCCCTCGCGCAGTCACCAGGGACGCAACAGGCAACACCGCAGAACGGAACGCGCATGGCCAAGAAGAGCAGCAAGAACGTGGACGCCGCCAAGGCACGGCGAGACCGCGACTCACGAGAGGCCGGTGCACACACTCCACGGGAGAGGCAACAGGTGGTGTCCCAGCCTCAGCACAAGAGGGGTGTGCGCGAGGGCCGCTGGTTCGGGCAGGACCCGGACTAGCCGCCAGCCCGCCCTGTGCTCGTGCCCACTTCCGGGGCGCGGGGCGGTTCGCGATCCAGCTCCGTCTCCCGTCCCTGTGCGAGTCGCACGCGGGGCTCTGCGGCACAGGGACGGGTGATCCCGCAAAACCAACACCCCTTCGATGGAGATCCACGTGACCAGCGGCGGACACTATGCCCCTCGCATCTTGATAAGCCCCGGCCGCCGGGGCAGGCCGGGGCAGCGCACAGCGGCCGGCACCGTCCCGCAGTGGCGGCACCACCTGAAGCAGCTGCCCGCTTACGATCCGGGCGCACATCTGACCGCCCACGATCGTGAGTTGTACCGCGCCGCAGTTGCCAAGGCACGCGACGCCGGCGGCACCCTCCAGGGAATCGCGGCCTTCCTGGGCCGCTCCTACTCGTTCGTGCGCACGCTCCTCGACGAAGCAGGCATGCTCACCACGCTCGGGGCCGACAACAACGTGGAGGCAACGTTGCGGGCCCAGGTCGCGGACGGCACCTACCGGGTGGACGACGTGCTCCCTCCGAGAGCAGAGCTGTGTGCGGAGTTCGGCGTCACCCGAGGCGCGGTGGACCGTGCCATCGGCCGGCTGGCCGCACAGGGCATCATGCTCAGCGTCGAAGGCCGTGGAACGGTGGTGATCGATCCCGAAGCACCCCCCACCGGGCCCCTTCTGAGAGTGCGTATGCCATCGGGGCAGTGGGAGAGCTGGACCGTACGGGCCCAGCCCAGCGTCCAGCGCATCCGGGACGCCGTCATCGACCGGGTGCTGGATGGCACTTACCCCGAAGGCACCGAAATCCCGGGTTCAAGACAACTCGCCGAGGAGTTCGGCGTCATCCACCCCACGGTCGACAGAGCCCTCGCCCCGCTCAAGCAGTCCGGGCTCCTCATCACGCGCCAGGCCAGCGGAACCTTCGTGCATCGCAAGGCACGTAGCCGACTGCAGAGCGCCCGGACACCGCCCCCAGGCGCCATGGCTCAGGCGGCTTCGCCAGGCATGGCCGTCTGGGAACAAGCTCCGGGGCCCGACCGGGCCCCGGTATCCCGCACCATCCATCACCCACAGGGAGGCATGCATGACCGCCATCCAGGCCGAGAGGCCGACCACGCCCGCGCACGCGGACCTCGTGAAGGCCGATGACGACCCGTTCGGGCTCGACATCACCTTCATCGAGGGCACACCGGCGACCGAGACGGTCCTGATGTGCAGCACGGGCGACACCTGCGGCAGCTCCTGCCCCAGCGCCTGCACCACCTCGTAAGCCGGGCCACCCCGGAAGCGGGGGGGGGGCGGGGGGGGCCCCCACCCGGCCCCCCCCCCCCCCCCCACCCCCACAAAGAGTGGTGGCGGGAGG
>NZ_JBFBBE010000172.1:0-15502 GCF_040682555.1 Streptomyces sp. NPDC051172 | reverse complement strand
GCAGGCCCGCCCCTTCAGATGGACCAAGACCGCGGACCAGATCATCGACCGCATCTGCCGCTACTGCGACAGGATCTGCGGACCGGAACACTAGGACCTGCCCCTCACACAAGCGGCCGGTGCTGGGTCAACTCGTCGTAGACGCTGAGCACTTGGGCGACGGTCTCGTCCTCGGTCGGCCAGGTGGCGGCCTGCCGGCTGCCCTTCTCCCGGAGCAGCTCACGGCGCTCCGGATCGCCGAGGAGCCCGGTGACGGCGTCGGCGAGGGCCTCCGCGTCCCCGTACGGGACGAGTTCGGCCGCGTCGCCGACGAGTTCGGGGATGCCGCCGACGTGGGTCGCGACGAGCGGCACGCGCGCGTGGAGCGCCTCCTGGGCGAGCACGGAACGCGATTCCCAGCTGCTGGGCAACAGTGCGAGATCGGCGGCGGAGAGCAGCGCCCGCACGTCGTCGCGCCGCCCGATGAGCCGGACGGGCAGCCCTTCGTCCTCGATACGGCGCTGCAGAACGGTCCGCAGCGGGCCCTCCCCCGCGATCACGACGAGCGGCACGGGGTCGAGTCGCCGCCACGCGCGCGTGGCGTCCAGCAGGGTCTCGTAACCGCGGTGCCGGTCGAGGGATCCGACGGCCATCAGCAACGGGCGGCCGGTGGCGCCCAGTTCGGCCCGGATCTTGGGGCTCGGGCGGTCGGGATCCTCCGGCTCCGCGCCCGGCGGCGGCCCGGGCATCGCCACGGCGGCCAGCCGCGCGTCCCGCGCCCCGGTCCGGCGGGCCCGGTCCACGAGGTCCGAGGAGGTGCCGAGCACCACGGTGGCGGCCTTCACGACCCGCCGCTCCAGGAGACGCAGCAGATGGGCGCGTGCTCCTTCGGCGTGCGCGCGGCTGTGCCAGGTGACCACGAGCGGGGTGCGCCGACCGCTGAGGGCCAGCGCGGCCCGGAAGGAGGCGTGCAGGCCGTGCGCGTGCACCAGATCGGCGTCCTTGCACGCCTCCCGCAGCGCGGTCACGGCTCCCGGGTCGCTGCTGCGCGGCACGTGCACATGGTCGGCGCCGGTCCCCGTGAAGTCGTAGGCACGATCGGCCTCGACAGGCGCGCACACGGTGACCCGCACGCCTCGCGCGACGAGCCCTGCCGCCAGCGAACGCACATGCGCGCTGCTGCCGGCGCTGCCGCCGCCCAGCACCTGCACGGTGCGCAGCGGCGACTGACCGTGCGGTGCGTGGCTGCTCACGGGGCTCACGTGGCCGGGGCTCCTGGTTCGGCGTCGGGCGGTCACGAAGAAAGTACAGAAGGATCCAGCGGAGGGGGTGTACCGCGCGACTTCCTCCACGTACTACGCCAAGGATGCCAGGATGTACGGGTGTTCCGGCAACGAGAAGGTGACGCGAGTGCCGCACGGGGGCTGTGGGGCGGTGGGATTGGTCACTCGCACGAGTGAGAACGGCGCACCTGACCCCCGCCCCATGACCGCGCCGCCGGTGACCTCGCCGTCCCGAAGGGCGGACAGCTGGTCCCGGAAGCCGCGCCGGTGTCCGTCGGCCCCGGCAATGTCGTCGTAGGCACCGCAGGCACCCGCAGCCAGGACCGCGAACCCGGCCGCAGGCCGGACCCGCCCCGCCCCGACGGCCGCCGCGGCCGCGACCGCGGGACCGACGTACAACTCGACGCTCCGCCCCGCGTGGTGCTTCCGCTCCCAACGCCCACGCCCGCCGGGCGGCTTGGCACTCAGCCCGGCGACCCCCACCCGGGTCAGAGACGCGGCGAGCCCGAACGGCACAGCACTGCGAGCGAGGTTGACCATCGGGCCACCCTATGCGGCTGTCAGGCTTGGCGGGCGCAGGACGTGAGGCGATCGGCGAGCGCGATGACGAGGTCGCGGAGTTCAGCGGGGCGCTCGATGACGAACGGCCGGTCGAGCGAGGCCAGCGTCCGAGGCAACCAGTCGAGCCGCTCGGCCCGTAGCTCGACGCGCAGCCAGCGCTCGGCCGCCGGGTCCCGGCCGGCCGCCGGCTCGTGCTCCTCCACGCTCGCGACGCCGACGGGGAGGTGCGCGCGGATCTGCTCAACCGTCCCGTGGATCCGCAAGGTCACCTCGTGCCGGTACTCGGCCGTGGCGAACCCTGACAGCACGCGCTCTGCCGGACCGGGACCAGCGGGCGCTTCGAATGAGCCGGGCAGGGTCCTCGCGTCCGCGATGCGATCGAGCCGGAAGGTGCGGTCCTCGCCGACCTGGGCGTCCTTGCCCGTGACGTACCACCGGCCCGCATGGGCGACGATCCCGTACGCGTGCAGAGTGCGCTCGCTGCGCCGTCCCTCGCGGTCGGTGTAGCGGATGGAGACGGGTCGTCGGTTGCGCACCGCATCGGCGACGGTGAGCAGGAGCGCCGCGTCCGGGTGGTCCGGCTCGCCGGGCTGGTCCGTGAAGGCGAGAGCTTCCAGGAGGGTGTCGAGCCGGCGGGCGATGTGCTTGGGCAGCACCCGCCGGATCTTCGCCGATGCCGTCTCGTTCGCCGTGCGCTCCGTCGTCGTCAGGCCCGCCCGGCGGCCGGCGACCAGGCCGAGCAGCACGGCCAGCGCCTCGTCGTCGCTGAGCATGAGCGGAGGCAAGCGGTACCCGGAAGCCAGCCGGTACCCGCCGTAGCGGCCGCGCACCGACTCCACGGGTACGTCCAGGTCGATCAGCTGGTCCACGTACCGCCGCACGGTTCGTCCTTCGACGCCGAGACGGTCGGCGAGCTCGGCCACCGTCCTGGTGCCGCCCGACTGCAGCAGCTCCAGGAGGGTCAGCACGCGGCCGGTGGGTCGAGGCATGTTCGCAGCCTAACGCGAATACAGGACCGATTCTGTCCCCTATTTCTCCTAGCCTGCGAGGTGTACGACCACCTCACCTCCAGCACAGCCAAGGAGATTCCCATGGACTTCGTCTCGATCCGCATCATCACCAGCGACGTAGCGCGCCTCGTCGAGTTCTACGAGCGAGCCACAGGGGCGCGGGCGACGTGGGCCACCGAGGACTTCGCCGAGCTCAGGACCGCGGGCGCCACCCTCGCCATCGCCGGCACCCGCACGGTCCCGCTGTTCGCCCCGGGCTCCGCCCGCCCGGCGGACAACCACAGCGTGATCACCGAGTTCCTCGTCGACGACGTGGACAGCGTTTACGACAACCTGACCGGCTTCGTCACCGACTTCGTCACCAAGCCCACCACGATGCCCTGGGGCAACCGCTCACTGCTGTTCCGCGACCCCGACGGCAACCTCGTCAACTTCTTCACGCCCGTCACCCCGCAGGCCATCGAAAAGTTCGCACGTTGACGCCACGGACAGCCGCTCACACGGGAGCCCCGAGATTCCGGGCTCCCGGTGAACGCGGCCCCCGAGGACAGCGGCCCTAGACGTCCGCCCGAGCCGTCGCCAGCAGTTCCTCCGCGTGCGCCCGGGCGGTCTCGGAGTCCTCCTGGCCGGCGAGCATCCGGGACAGTTCCCGCACCCGTTCCTCGCCCTCGAGCACCTTCACTCCGGACCGGGTGACGGACCCGTCGTTGGTCTTCTCGACCAGCAGCTGCCGGTCGGCGAAGGCGGCCACCTGCGGAAGGTGGGTCACGACCACGACCTGCGCGGTCTTCGCGAGCTTCGCCAGCCGCCGGCCGATCTCGACCGCCGCCTTGCCGCCGACACCGGCGTCGACCTCGTCGAAGAGATACGTCGGCACGGGATCCGTCCCCGCGAAGACGACCTCCACGGCGAGCATCACACGCGAGAGCTCACCACCGGAGGCACCCTTGGCGATGGGCCGGGGCGGCGCCCCCGGGTGCGGGGCCAGCAGCAGCTCGACCTCGTCGGCGCCGGACGGCCCGTAGGCGACCGCACGTCCGCCGACCTCCACGCCCTCCGGGTCCTCGGTCTGCCGGATGTCGAACGACACGCGCGCGTGCGGCATCGCCAGCGAGGCGAGCTCCGCGGTCACGGCGGCCGCGAAGCGCTCCGCCGCCTCCGCCCGCGCATCCGTCAACGCCTGTGCAAGGCCGCCCAGTTCGGTCCGCAACGCGTCCCGCTCGGCGGTCAGCTCGTCGATCCGCTCGTCGTCGCTGTCCAGCTCGGTCAGCCGCGCGGCGCTCTGCTCGGCCCACGCCAGCACGGAGTTGATGTCCTCCCCGTACTTCCGGGTCAGGCCGGTGAGCGCGGCCCGCCGTTCCTCTACGGCCGCGAGCCGCAGGGGATCCGCGTCCAGGTCGTCGGCGTACCCCGCCAGTTCCCCGGCGACATCGCCCAGCAGGATCCCGATCTCCCCGATCCGGTCGGCGAGCGCGGCCAGCGCCGGATCGTGCGCCCGTACGGCGTCCAGGGCCCGTTGAGCCCCCGCGACGAGCGTGGCGGCGTCGATGCCCTCGGGGTCCTCCGGGTTACCGGCAAGGGCGGCATGAGCGGCCGTGGCGGCGGACGACAGGGCCTCCGCGTGCCCGAGCCGCTCGGCCTCCTCCGCCAGCTCCACGTCCTCCCCGGCCCGCGGCTCCACACCCGCGATCTCGTCGAGCCCGTACCGCAGCATGTCGGCTTCCTGGGCCCGCTCACGCGCGCGCGTGGTGATCTCTTCCAGTTCCACGGAGACGGCCCGCAGCCGCCGGTACGCCTCGCCGTACTTGGCGAGCGGCCCCGCGACGGCGTCCCCGGCGTACCGGTCCAGCGCCTGCCGCTGCCGGGACAGCTTCAGCAGCCCCTGCTGATCGGTCTGTCCGTGCACGGCCACGAGATCGTCGGCAAGGTCGGCGAGCAGTCCCACGGGGACACTGCGCCCGCCCACATGCGCCCGCGACCGCCCCTCGGCGGAAACGGTACGGCTGATCAGCAGCGCCCCGTCGTCGAGTTCGGCCCCGGCCTCCTCGGCGCGTACGACGGCTGAGGCACCGGAGGGCACGGCGATCCGCCCCTCCACGACCGCCTTCTCGGCCCCGATCCGCACGAGCGCCGGGTCCGCCCGGCCACCCAGCAACAGCCCGAGGCTGGTGACCACCATGGTCTTGCCCGCACCCGTCTCACCGGTGACGGCAGTGAACCCGGGCGACAGCTCGACGACCGCATCGTCGATGACGCCGAGCGACCGTATCCGCATCTCTTCCAGCACGGCTACGACCTTACGAGGTCAGCACCGGGAAGTGCGACGGCCCCCGTCCCGGTTGTGTGAAGGTGCAGGTGACGAATGCCCATCGACGGCACATTGTCACCCAGGCGAGTGCACGGCCTTCAATGAGGCGCCCCCCGCCACCCGGAAACCGGCAAGGCAAACTTGGCCACCAGCCGGTCGGTGAACGACGCATGGTGCAGCCGAGCCAACCGCACGGGCACAGCCCCCCGCCGCACCTCGACCCTCGCCCCCGGCGGCAACTCCACCGTCCGCCGCCCGTCACACCACAGGACCCCCGGCGGAATATGAGGCAGCACCTCGACCGCCAGCACGGAATCCGGCGACGTGACCAACGGCTTGGCGAACAACGCATGGGCACTGATCGGCACCATCAGCAGCGCTTCCACTTCGGGCCACACCACAGGCCCGCCCGCGGAGAACGCATAAGCCGTGGACCCGGTGGGCGTCGACAGCACGATGCCGTCACACCCGAACCCCGTAACCGGCCGCCCGTCGATCTCCAGCACGACTTCAAGCAACTTCTCGGCGCCGGCCTTCTGCACCGCCGCCTCGTTCAGCGCCCAGTCCGTGTGGACGATGTTCCCGTTCTGGTGGACGACGACATCGACGGTCATCCGCTCCTCTACCTCGTACGCCTTCGTCACCACCCGGTCGACGACCTTGTCGAGGTCGTCCCGCTCGGCCTCGGCGAGGAACCCGACCCGCCCGAGGTTGACGCCGAGCATCGGCACGCCGGACGCCCGGGCGAACTCGGCGCCCCGCAGCAGCGTCCCGTCACCCCCGAGCACGATCAGCAGCTCGCACCCGTCCAGGCACTGCGGAGTGGCCTCCTTGACCAGCTGCACCTCCTCGGGCAGCGGCAGGTCGGCCGCCTCGTACTCCAGGACACGCACGCCGATGCCCTCCCGCAGCAGCCCCTTGACCACGAGTTCGGCGCTGCGAATGGCCGCGGGCCGCCCGGTGTGGGCCAGCAGGAAAACTGTACGAGCTCGGTTCTGGGTCAACGCGGCCCCTCCGCCACTGCACGGTCAACGTCGGCCGGGTCCAGTTCGGGTGCCCCGGTCCGCAGCCACAGAAAGTACTCGACATTCCCGGAAGGTCCGGGCAACGGACTGGCGGTGACACCCTTCACCCCGAGCCCGAGTTCCCACGCCTTGTGGGCCACACCCCGCACGGCCTCCGCCCGCAGCTGCGAACTCCGTACGACTCCCCCACTGCCCAGCCGTTCCTTCCCCACCTCGAACTGCGGCTTGACCATCATCACCAGGTCGGCGTCCGGTTTCACACACCGCACCAGGGCGGGCAGGACCAGCCCGAGCGGGATGAAGGACAGATCCCCCACGACAAGATCCACAGGCTCACCATCGATCTCCTCAAGCGTCAACTCGCGTACGTTCGTACGGTCCTTGACGGTGACGCGTTCATCGCTCTGAAGAGTCCAGGCAAGTTGTCCGTATCCGACGTCCACGGCGACGACGTGTGCGGCCCCCGAGCGCAGCAGCACATCGGTGAACCCGCCGGTGGAGGCGCCGGCGTCCAGCGCCCGCCGCCCTTCCACCACGAGCCCCTGCGGCACGAACGCCTGGAGCGCGCCGGCGAGCTTGTGCCCGCCCCGGGAGACGTACTCGGGATCGCTGTCGTCGGCCGTGACGACGATCGCCGCCGCGGTCTCCACCTGAGTGGCGGGCTTGGTCGCTACGGTCTTGCCGACGGTGACCCGCCCGGCCGCGATCAGCTGGCTGGCATGCTCGCGCGAGCGCGCGAGCTTCCGGCGGACCAGCTCCGCGTCCAGACGGCGGCGTGCGACTCCTGCCACGTTCGGTTCAGCTCCTAGTGCCATACGAGGGTGAAGGCGCCCTCTGGTCGTACGACGGTGAGGGTGCCGGGGGTCCCGGGCGGGCGTCGAGCGCGGTGAGCGCGTCGCGCAGCCCCCGGTGTACATCCTCGTACACCTCGAGGTGGCCGTCGGTGGCGAGGTGGTCGGCGTCGCCGAGGCGCTCCAGCTGGGCATCCACGTCGGCGTTGCCGGTCGGGGTGCGGGGCACGTTCAACGGCGCGGGGGCGGCGGGGTCGTACTCGGGTTGCTGCTCGGGTTCGACTTCGACCGTTTCGTCCCCCACCGTGGCGTCGGGCACAGAGTCGCTCATGCCCAGACGCTACCCCGAACCGCTGGGGTACCGTCGATCGCGATGGCCACGATCGAGGAGTGCCGCGCCGCACTCGAGAAGCTCTCGGACAACATGCAGACCGCCGAAGGGGACGTCCGCACGGCCGCATCCCTGGACCGCTCGGTGAGCTGCCGGATCACCGACCTCGACATCACGTTCGTCGGCAGGATGGCGGGCGGCCGGATCGTGGTGCAGGACACGATCCAGGGCCCACCACGGGAGAAGGCCGAGATCAGACTGACCATGAAGGGCGACGACCTGGTGGCCCTGGTCAACGGCGAGCTGAACTTCGCCAAGGCCTGGGGCTCGGGCCGGGTCAAGCTGGAGGCGGGCCTGCGCGACCTGTTCCAGCTCAGGAAGCTTCTGTAGCCGCCACGCGCGCGCGTGCCTTCCGCGCCGCAGGCACCACCAGCGGGGTTCCCGTCTCCGGGTCGTCGATGATCTGGCAGCGCAGCCCGAAGACCTCCTCGACCAGTCCGGCCGTGACGATGTCCCGGGGCGCGCCCTCCGCGATGACCTGCCCCTCACACAGGGCGATGAGATGGGTGGCGTACCGGGCGGCGTGGTTGAGGTCGTGCAGGACGGCGACGAGCGTGCGGCCCTGTTCCTCGTGCAGTTCGGCGCACAGATCGAGAACATCGATCTGGTGCTGGATGTCCAGATATGTCGTCGGTTCGTCGAGCAGCAGCAGCGGGGTCTGCTGGGCCAGCGCCATGGCGATCCACACGCGCTGCCGCTGACCGCCGGACAATTCGTCGACATAGCGATCGGCGAGCCCGGCGACCCCGGTCTGCGCCATCGACTCCTGTACGACCCGCTCGTCCTCGGCCGACCACTGGCGCAGGATGCCCTGGTGCGGGTACCGGCCGCGGCCGACGAGGTCGCCGACGGTGATGCCGTCGGGCGCGATCGACGACTGCGGCAGCAGGCCCAGCGTCCGGGCGACCTTCTTCGCCGGCATCGACTGGATGACCTGCCCGTCCAGCAGCACCCGTCCTTGGCTCGGCTTCAGCATCCGTGACAGAGCCCGCAGCAGGGTGGACTTGCCGCACGCGTTGGGACCGACGATCACGGTGAACGAGTTGTCGGGGATCTCCACCGAGAGCTGCTCGGCGATGACCCGCTGGTCGTAGGCGAGGGTGACGTTCTCGGCGGACAGCCGGTTCACAGTGCTCCTTCGGGTGTACGGGTTCTTCGAGCCGCTCATGTCCGGCTTCGCGAGCTCGCTCATATCCGGCCGGCCCTGCGCTCGGTGACCAGCAGCCACAGCAGATAGACGCCGCCCAGGACGCCGGTGACCACGCCCACAGGCAGCTGGTCGGCGCCGAAGACCCGCTGCGAGATCCAGTCGGCGCCGACCAGCAGGGCGGCGCCCATGCACAGGGAAGACAGCAGGTTGGGGCCGGGTGAGCGGGTCAGTCGGCGGGCGAGCTGGGGCGCGGTGAGCGCCACGAAGCCGACGGGCCCCGCGGCTGCGGTGGCGGTCGCGGTGAGCAGCACGGCGGCCACCATCAGCAGCGCCCGCACGCGCTCCACCCGCACCCCGAGGGCATTCGAGACGTCGTCGCCCATCTCCATCATCCGCAGCCCGCGCGCGTTGGCGAGGACCAGCGGTACCAGTACGGCGCACAGCCCGAGCAGCGGCCGGACCTGGTCCCAGTCACGTCCGCTGAGGGACCCCGTCATCCAGACCACTGCGCGGGCGGCGTCGACGAGGTCGGAGACCGTGAGCAGATAGCTGTTGACCGCCGTGACGATCGCGGACACCCCGATACCGACCAGGACCAGTCGATAACCGTGCACGCCTCGCTTCCAGGCAAGCAGATAGATGGCAAGCCCGGTCACCAGCCCGCCCGCGAGCGCCCCCATGGTGACCTGGGCCGCGCTCCCGGAGAACAGCACGATCATCACGAGCGCCCCGGCCGTCGCCCCCTGTCCGAGGCCGAGCACGTCCGGGCTGCCCAGCGGATTGCGGGTGACGGCCTGGAACAGCGCACCGCCGAGCCCCAGCGAGGCCCCGACCAGCAGCCCGACCAGGACACGCGGCAGCCGCAGCTCATGGACGACGAACTCCTGCCCGGCGCTTCCGCCCCCGGTCAGTGTCTTCAGTACCTCGCCCGCCGAGATCGGGAAGTCGCCGGTGCCGATCAGCAGGACGCTCGCGGTGAGCGCGGCGAGCAGCATCAGGGCGACGACGGTGGCGGCCCGGACGTCCAGGCGCACGGAGAGCCCGCCCGGCGTCCTCAGCACACGGTTGCTCTTCACAGTTGGGCCGTCCTCCGCCGTCGTACCAGAAAGATGAAGACCGGCCCGCCGATGATCGCGGTGATGATGCCGACCTGAAGCTCCGAGGGACGGGCGACGACCCGGCCGATGACGTCGGCACCGAGCAGCAGCACGGGCGACAGGATCGTGGCGTACGGCAGGATCCAGCGCAGGTCGGGGCCGGTGAAGGACCGTACGACGTGCGGGACCATCAGCCCCACGAACGCGATCGGCCCGCAGGCGGCGGTCGCCGCGCCGCACAGCACGACGGCGGCGAGCATGGACAGCGCCCGGGTGCGGTTCAGATTGGCACCGAGGGCCTTGGCGGTGTCGTCGCCCATGGCCACGGCGTTGAGCGGCCGGGCGAGCGCAAGGGCGAGGACCGTACCGACCGCGAGGAACGGCAGCACCTGCAGGATGGTCGAGCCGGTCGCCGAGGAGAGTGAACCGACCGTCCAGAAGCGCATCTTGTTCAGTGCCGCGTCATCCGTGATCATCACGGCCTGCAGATAGCCGTACAGGGCGGCGCTGATGGCGGTACCGGCGAGCGCGAGCCGCACCGGCGTCGCGCCCCGGCTGCCGCCGAGGAACCAGACCAGCGTACCGACGGCAGCCGCCCCGAAAAAGGCGAACCAGACATAGCCGTTGAGGCTCGTGACGCCGAAGTACGTCATGGCGGTGACGACCGCGGCCGACGCGCCCGCGTTGATGCCGAGCAGTCCGGGGTCGGCCAGCGGATTGCGGGTGAGCGCCTGCAGCACCGCCCCGGACAGGCCGAGTGCCGCGCCGGCGAGCAGCCCGAGCACGGTCCGCGACAGCCGCTCGTCGACCACGACGTCGCCGTACGTCCCCGTGTCCTGGAACAGCCCGTGCCAGACCTGCTCCAGCGGCAGCTCTTTCGCCCCGACGGCGATGCTCGCCAGCGCGACGAGCACCAGGACGGCAGCGGATGCAACGAGCCCAAAGGCCCGTATCGCCCGGCGGGTCGGGGGCGCGGGGGCGGTCTCCGCGCGCTGTTCTGGAGGACTGTCGACCAACACGCGAGTTAGGTTAGCCTACCCTCACATCCGCCTCCAATCCCCGGTCGCGACGGCCGGGCGCTTCACAGCCCCCGTCCGCCACCCGCCCGGTGCGTCACCTCACAACTCCAGCCGCGCCAGCGCCTTCCCCGTATCGAGCGCGCACACGCCCTCGCCGGCCGCAGTCCAGGCCGCCGCGCACAACGCCCGCAGCCCGTCCAAGGCCTCGCCGTCACCGTCCAGTTCGAGCCGGTCCACACCCGCCCTCGCCGTCCAGCCGCCGCACCGGAAGCCCTCCCCCGCCTCGACGACCTCGGGCTGTCCCGTGAGCAGCCCGCGCAGATCCGCGTCGACATACGTCGGCCGGTGCTGCGGCGGCGCGGCGAGCAACCGCGCGCCGTCGGTGACGCCGGTCAGCACGAGCAGCGAGTCGACCTCCCCGTTGAACGCGCCCTCGATGTCCGTGTCCAGCCGGTCCCCGACCACCAACGGCCGCCGGGCACCCGTCCGCAGGATCGTCTCCCGGTGCATGGGAGGCAACGGCTTGCCCGCGACCTGCGGTTCGGCACCGGTCGCTATCCGCACCACCTCGACGGCAGCGCCGTTGCCCGGCGCGATCCCGCGTGCACTCGGAATCGTCAGGTCGGTGTTGGAGGCGTACCAGGGCACTCTCCGAGCGATGGCGTAACAGGCCTCCGCGAACCGCGCCCACTGCAACTCGGGCCCGCCGTACCCCTGCACGACCGCCGCCGGATCGTCCTCCGCCGACTCGACGGGCACGAGCCCCCGCTCCCGCAGCGCGACCCGCAGCCCCTCCCCACCGACGACCAGCACACGCGCCCCGGCCGGCACCTGCTCACTGATCAGCCGTGCGACCGCCTGCGCGGAGGTGATGACGTCATCGGCGCCCGTCGGTATCCCCAGCTCGGTCAGATGGTCCGCCACCGTGTCCGGAGTCCGCAGCGCGTTGTTGGTGACGTATGCGAGATGCATCCCGCCCGCCCGAGCCGTGGCCAGCGACTCGACCGCGTACGCAATGGCATTGCCCCCCGCGTACACCACACCGTCGAGGTCGAGCAGCGCGGTGTCGTACGCCTCGCTCAGAGCCTGGCCACTGCCCTCGGGCCTCGTCCTGACGCTCTGGCTCATTCCACATCGCTCCTCGTTCGACGGCTTTCACCCGATCATCCCTCACGCCACTGACACACGTACGATGCCGGGATGAACACAGCAGGTCACTCGGAAGCAACGGCGCGCCGAGGCCTGGAACTCACCCCGTTCCGAGGCCTTCGCTACGACCCGGACCGGGTCGGCAGCCTCGCCGCCGTGACGTCTCCGCCGTACGACGTCGTCGTGCGCCCCGACGGCCTGCACCACCTCCAGTCCGCCGACCCGCACAACATCGTCCGCCTGATCCTGCCGCAGGCCACCACCCCCACGGCCCGCAACGAACAGGCCGCCGACACCCTGCGCCGCTGGCTCTCCGAGGGCATCCTGACCACCGACCCCGAACCCGGCCTGTACGTCTACGAGCAGCGCGACGGCGACGGAATGCTGCAGCGCGGCATCATCGGCGCCCTGCGCGTCTCGGACCCGTCGGAGGGCGTGGTCCTGCCGCACGAGGACGTCATGCCGCACGTGGTCGCCGACCGCGCGGCCCTGATGCGCGCCACCTCCGCGAACCTGGAGCCCCTGCTCCTGACCTACCGCGGCAACGGCTCGACGTCATCGGCGATCGAGGTCGTGGAACGCGTCGCCGACCACCCTCCCCTCCTGGCCACCACCACGGAGGACGGCTTCAGCCACCGCCTGTGGTCGATCACCGACCCGGACGACCTCACCCGCATCCAGTCCGACCTGTCCCAGCACCAGGCCCTGATCGCCGACGGCCACCACCGCTGGGCGACATATCGCCGGCTCCGCACCGAGCACACCTCGCCGAGTCCCTGGGACTACGGCCTCGTCCTCCTGGTCGACACCGCCCGCTACCCGCTGCGCGTCCGCGCCATCCACCGCCTCCTGCACGGCCTGCCGGTCACCGACGCACTGGCCGCCCTGGACGGCCTGTTCCGCATACAGCACCTGCGCATACCCCTGCCGGAGGCCCTGGACGCCCTCGCGGACGCCGCCTGCGCCGGCAACGCCTTCCTGGTCGCCGGCGACGGCGCCTTCCACCTGATCGACCGCCCGGACC
Source organism: Streptomyces sp. NPDC051172 (assembly GCF_040682555.1). NCBI lineage: Bacteria > Bacillati > Actinomycetota > Actinomycetes > Kitasatosporales > Streptomycetaceae > Streptomyces > Streptomyces sp. NPDC051172. Next base: position 2,715 of record NZ_JBFBBE010000172.1, on the reverse strand, counting down.
CGGACCTCCTGGCCCGTACGATTCCTGCCGACCGCCCGGCAGCCTGGCGCACCCTGGACGCCACGGTCCTGCATGCCACGCTCCTCCACCATGTCTGGCACATCCCCGAGAACGACCCGTCCCGTATCGCCTACATCCACGACACGGCGGCCACGGTCGAGAAGGCGGAACGCGACGGTGGTACCGCCGTCCTGATGCACCCGGTCCGCGAGGAGGTCGTCCGCGACCTGGCCCGCCAGGGGGTGACGATGCCCCGCAAGTCGACGTCGTTCGGCCCGAAGCCCGCATCGGGGCTGGTGCTGCGCGCACTGGACCTCTGAGGCCCTCTGAACATGAGAAAGGGCGGGACCTCACGGTCCCGCCCTTTCTCACAGATCAGTCCTTGTCGTCCGCGTCCTCGTCCTCGGCCTTGGCCTCGGTCTCGGTCTCAGTGGCCTCGCCCTCGTCGCCTCCGTCGCTCTCGTCGAAGGCGTCGACGAACTCCACGCCGTCCAGCTCGGCAAGCCGGTCCGAGGCGTCCGTGCTGCCGTCCTTGTCGGCCTCGACGGCCTTCGCGAACCACTCCCGCGCCTCACCCTCCCGACCGGCGGCGAGCAGCGCGTCGGCATAGGCGTACCGCAGCCGCGCGGTCCACGGCTGTACGGAGCTGGAGGCCAGCTCGGGGCTCTGCAGCGTCACGATGGCCGCGTCGAGCTGCCCCATGTCACGCCGGGCGCCGGCTGCGACGAGCCGCATCTCGACCTGCCCGGCCTTGTCCAGCTTCTGCACCTCGGGCGCCCCGGCCATGTCCAGCGCCTTCTCCGGCCGTCCGAGCCCACGCTCGCAGTCGGCCATGACCGGCCACAGCTCCGCGCTGCCGGTCATCCGCCGCGCGGCCCGGAACTCGGCAAGCGCCTCGGCGTACTGCTGGTTCGCGTACGCAGCGAACCCGCCCGCCTCGCGTACGGCGGCGACGCGTGACGCCAGCCGCAGCGCGATCTTGGAGTAGGCGTAGGCGCGCTCGGGGTCCTCGTCGATGAGCCGGGCGACCATCACCAGGTTCTTGGCGACATCATCCGCGAGCGTCTTCGGCAGGCTCAGCAGCTCCTGTCGTACATCCTTGTCGATCTCGTCGCCGGTGACGTCCTCGGGGATCGGCAGCCGCTTGATCGGCTCGCGATCGCGGTCCCGGTCCCGCTCGTCACGGAACCGACCACCACCAGCGCCACGTCGGTCGTCACGCCCGCGGAAGCCTCCGGGACGGCCACCACGGTCGTCCCGACGGGGGCCCCCACGTCCACCACGGTCATCACGGCCGCGGAACCCACCGCGCTCGCCCCGGCTGTCGTCCCGCCGGAAGCCACCGCGGTCGCCTTCCCGACGCTCGCCACGGTCGTCGCGGCGGAAGGGGGGACGCTCTCCGCGCTCGCCACGGTCGTCGCGGCGGAACGAAGGGCGATCCCCGCGCTCGCCACGGTCGTCGCGGCGGAACGAAGGGCGATCCCCGCGCTCTCCGCGGTCTCCACGCTCGTCACGGCGGAGCGAGGGGCGGTCCCCACGGTCTCCACGGTCGTCGCGCCGGAAGGACGGACGGTCTCCCCGCTCCGCGCGGTCGTCACGCCGGAAGCCGCGGTCGCGGTCGTCTCCGCGGAAGCCACGGTCACGGTCGTCCCTGCGGTCGTCGCGGCGGCCGTAGCCACCACGGTCGGCTCCGCCGCGGTTGTCGTCACGCCGGTCGTCCCGACGATCATCCCTGCGGAAGCCGCCACGGTCACCGCGGTCGCCGCGCTCATCGGTCCGCCGGTCGTCCCGACGGCCGTACCCACCGCCCCGGTTGTCGTCACGGCGGAAGCCTCCGCGGTCGTTGTCGCGCCGCTCGCCACCGCGGTCGTCACGGCGGAAGGAGGGACGGTCCCCACGGTCTCCGCGGTCGTCACGGCGGAAGCCGCGGTCACGGTCGTCCCTGCGGTCGTCCCGACGCGGCCCGCGGTCGCGGTCGTCTCGCTGGAATGCCGGACGGGAGCCACGGTCGCCCTCGCGCCGGTCGTCCCGACGGCCGTACCCGCCACCCCGGTTGTCGTCCCGCCGGAAGCCTCCGCGGCCCCCACGGTCGTCACGCGGGCGTTCATCACGCGGGCGTTCATCACGCGGGCGTTCATCACGCGGGCGGTCATCGCGCCGGCCGTGTCCACCACGGTTGTCCTCGCGGCGGCCGTAGCCACCGCGGTTGTCATCGCGCCGGTCGTCCCGACGGAAACCACCGCGGTAACCGCCACGGTCGCCGCGGTCGCCGCGGTCCCCACTGTCCCGTCGCCGCTGGTCGCGCTCCGGTCGGTCGTCGGGAGAGTTGGTGGACATGGGTGACTCCTGTCTTCGGTACACAAGCATTGTAAAAACAAAAGGACCCCTGGTCCCAGCTGAACGCTGGGACCAGGGGTCCTTCCAAAGATTGTTCGGCGGCGTCCTACTCTCCCACAGGGTCCCCCCTGCAGTACCATCGGCGCTGTAAGGCTTAGCTTCCGGGTTCGAAATGTAACCGGGCGTTTCCCTCACGCTATAACCACCGAAACCCTAATGGTTTCGAGCGAACAAGCACACTCTTCTGTTATGTGTTCTGCTCAAAGCCGACAACGGTCGTTGTCTCAGAACTAACACAGTGGACGCGAGCAACTGAGGACAAGCCCTCGGCCTATTAGTACCGGTCACCTCCACACCTTACGGTGCTTCCAGATCCGG
>NZ_JBFBBE010000171.1:14785-15536 GCF_040682555.1 Streptomyces sp. NPDC051172 | reverse complement strand
ACCATGCGGTAGCCAATACACCCCGATTCGTCGGATTCGGGAATGTTGCCACAACGGACTGAAGTGACGCGAAAGCCTTCAAACCGCACTCTGAGGTGCCGGAGACGTTCGCGTCGCTGCGGACGTCCACGTCGCGCCGGGCGGATGATGCGGGCTTGCTGTGTGCGGTGACGTTGGCGTTCGGGCTGGGGATCTCCTCCCTCGAAGGGGCGAAGCTGCTGGACCGGCGAGAAGCCGGCGTGCTGGCAGGTCTGGAATGCCTGCCGGAACTGCGCACGCTGCGCCCACAGCTGGCCCAGATCGCCGACAACTGCGATCCGCTGGCGGTGCAGCGGCAGCTGGCCTCGGCGATGCTCGCCGCCGACGCGCCCGCGCTGGGCGTGTACTACGTGGACGACCACTTCGTGCCCTATGCCGGGGCCCGCCCGGTGGGCCGCGGCTGGAACAACAAGCGCAAGCAGGCCCAGAAGGGCCGTGGGGACACGCTGGTCACCGATTACCGGGGCCGCGCGGTGGCGTTCCTGACCGGCGAGCCCTCCGGACTGACGAAGACCCTGCCCGAGGCACTGGAGCAACTACGCGCCATCACCGGCGACGATGCCAAGCTGATGCTGGGCTTCGACCGCGGCGGAGCCTACGCCTCGGTGTTCAACGTGTGCCGGGCCTTCGATACCGACTGGATCACCTACCGACGCGGCAAGCTGAAGGTGTCCCTGGTCAAACCCACCGCGCGCCCCTACCCTCCCGCCGA
>NZ_JBFBBE010000171.1:0-14685 GCF_040682555.1 Streptomyces sp. NPDC051172 | reverse complement strand
AGCCGAAGCCGAAGCCGAAGCCGAAGCCGAAGCCGAAGCCGAAGCCGAAGCCGAAGCCGAAGCCGAAGCCGAAGCCGAAGCCGAAGCCGAAGCCGAAGCCGGATCGGGTGAGGTGGTGTATCTGGCAGATGAGCTGGTGGAGTTCGACGGCTACGGGGTGTGCCGGCAGCTTTCCCTGTTCGAGGACGGAGTGCTGCGGCTGCAGGTGCTGACCTCCGACATGGCCGCGGACGCCGCGTCGCTGCTTGCCTGGCTGCGCTCGCGCTGGCGGATCGAGAACGCCATCAAGGACCTGGCACGCCTGCACGGCATCGACTGGCTGTGCGACTACCGCATGACCGAAACCGACGACACCACACCCATCGACAACCCCGCCCGCGCCGCTGCCCTGCAGGCCGTCCGCGACCGCGAGAAGGACCTCGCCACCGCCGAACGCCGCCTGGCCCGCCTCGTCGAATCACCCCTGCGCCCCGTCACGAAGATCAACCAGCAGATCCCCGCCGCCCGCAAGGCCGTCGAGCAGGCCACGAAGCACCTGGCCACCGCCAAGACCGAGCTCAAGCAGGTCCCGGTCAAGATCCCCGCCAACCAGCTCCGCCCCGGCCGGCAGCGGGCCCTGCCCGCGATCGGACGGCGCACCTTCCAGATGGTGCTGCGGATGCTGGCCTACAACAGCGAACTCTGGCTCGCCGACCGCCTCAACAACTACCTGCGCGACAACAACGAATACCGCACGCTGACCCGCAGCCTCTTCCAGCTCCACGGCACCCTCGACTACCAGCCGAAGAAGATCACCGTCACCCTCGACCCGCCCGGCAGCCGCCGCCTGGCACGCGCCCTGACCCTGCTGATCGACGAGATCAACCAGACCCCGCCCCACCTCCCCGGCGACTCCCGCCCGCTCACCTACCACCTCGCCACGACTCAACAGTGATCAAGAAACCGATTCCGGAGGTCTGGGTCCTGGACACCACGAAGTTCTGGATGGAGCAGGCCCAGACGGACCTGCGCAGCGCGGTGCGGCGGGCGGAGGAGGACCACTACGAGGTCGACGGCGACGGCTGGGTCAGCGACCCGACGACCGCCGGCCTGCCCCACCAGGACCCTGACACAGCAGATCATCGCCGACCGGGACGCCCTGCTCGGTCAGCACCGTGCCGCCATCGACACCGCCCTGACGGACGCGCAGAAGGCCGGCAACGACGGTGCGAAGGCTCTCGCGGATCTCAACGGCGACATCCTCACCGACCCGCTGAGCCATGACGCGGCGGCGGAGTCCGCGCAGGACGTCAAGAACGCCATGAAGGCCATCGGCGTGCAGGGCCCGCAGGTTCCCGAGAACGATCCGAAGGCCGCCGCCGAGTGGTGGAAGGCCCTCAGCCCCGAGGAGCGTCAGACCTACACCACTCTCTACCCGAAGGAGATCGGCGCGACCGACGGTCTGCCGTCGGACGTACGTGACGACGCGAATCGCACCGCCCTTGCCCAGGAGCTCAATCTGATCCAGGAGGGCAACTGGGACGAAGGGTTCCCCGGCGAGAGCGACGAGACGGTCAACCGGCGCCTGAACAACCTCGAGGTCCTCAACGACCAGCTGGACAAGGCGGACAGCGCGCCCAAGGGCAAGGAGCTGTACCTCCTCGGCTACGACTCCAAGGACGACGGACGGGCCATCATCGCCATGGGGAACCCGGACACGGCCGCGAACACCGGGATCCTCGTACCTGGCACTAACACGGACATGGAGGCCGTGCCCGGCCAGCTCTCACGCATCGACAGGCTGCAGTCGGCGGCGGAGCAGCAGTCCAAAGGCGAGAGCGTGGCGATGATCACCTGGCTCGGTTATGACGCCCCTGAAGCTTCCCTGACCGACTTCAACAGCGTCGGCGGGACCGGTCGAGCCGAGGATGCCGCTCCAGACCTGCGTCAGTTCGTGGCGGGCACGCACGCTTCCCACGACGGGTCACCGAGCCACACCACCGTCATCGGACACAGCTACGGCACTACGGTGGTCGGTGCCGCCGCGTCGGGGGCCAATGGTCTGGGGGCTGACGACGTTGTGGCGGTCGGCAGTCCGGGCATGACCGTGGACCACGCCTCCGATCTGCAGATGGATCCGGAGCACGTGTGGATCGGCACCGCAGAGGACGACAGCATCGCCAACAACACCGCTGGCTACACCCTCGGTCGTAACCCCACGATTGAAATGTTCGGTGGCAACAACATCGAGGTAGACACACATGGACACAGCGGCTACTGGGACAAGGGCAGCCAATCGCTTGCCAACCAAGGGGCGATCATCGCGGGGAAACAGCCCACAGAAGTCCCCAAGAAGGACTTCGACATGCCGCCGCAGGCTGATGCGCCCCCTGGTACGTAACGGCCCGATCCGCGCGGTACTTGCTGTTTCAGTCGCCCTGCTCCTGACCGGAGGATGCATGTCTCAAAGTGATGATCCGAATGCCCCGCTGCCTCGCATGGAAAAGGAAGCAGCGCTGAAATGGGCCAAGGACTACACTGAGTACATGGCTCGGCTCACCGACGTCGAGCTCACCCCATCGACGGCCAAGGTGCACTTCGAGGCGTGCGTCGGGGAGAACGACGAGGTGGCTGAGGACGGCCGGTACAGCCTCTTCTACTACATTTACTCTCCGGCCCCCGTGAAGGAACACACACGCGTCGCGCGGACGCTCCGTCGGGAGCTTTCCCAGCAGGGGTATGAGGTCACCTCGTACCGGGAGTTCAAGAGCGCCTATGCATCGATGGTCTTCAGGGCTCGCAATAAGAAGAACTCCTACATGGTCACGGCAGATACCGTCGGTTCCGGCAAGACGGAGCCGCAGGAGCTCTCCTTCGCCGTACGCACCCCCTGCATGCTCCCGCCCGGCACCAAGCAGCAGCAGTTCTGAACACCTGAGAAGAACCGACCTGAGAAGAACGGAGGAACCGGACGTGTCCCAGCGCACCGACGTCGACCCAACCGAACTCCGCGCCTCCGCCGGGGCGTGCGACGGCATAGCCCGAACCATGAAGGGCCCCGCCGGCAAGGCGGTCAGGGAGGCTGGCACCGCGGCGACTTCGCTCACCGGCTGGTCGATGGGACCCGCCCTGGCGGAGATCGCCAACAGCTGGAAGCCCGCCCTCGAGGGACTGCACGCCCGTATCCAGGCCGGCGGCGACAACCTCAGGTCGTCCGCAGACGGCCATGAATGGAACGACGAGCGGGTCTCCCAGGACTTCGAGAAGACCGGCACGGACACCTCGACTCAGGCCACCCCCGGGGAGATGCCCGCGGTGCTGCGCCCGAGCGGGAGCCATCCCGTCGGACACCCGGACTTCGACCCGGGCAGCCGGTCGCCCGGCAGCGCGGCACCGGACCCGCGCACTTCCTACGGCACGAACATGCCGACGTACGACGAGACCATCAGCACCCGCCCCACGCCAGGCACGAACGACTTCGACTGAGTCACTACCACTGCCTGACTGTCATGGGCCCGCGCGGCGCACCCACCCGGCTGAGCCGATCACCGATTCCGCAGGAAGGATCCCGTTTGCGTTCCCGGCTGAGGCGTTCCCAGGGCAGGAAGGTGATGCTGTGGCTGTTGCTGTCGGCCTGCGCTGCCTTTGTGCTCTACGCGGCCTGTGGGCTCGTCCAATCCATCGACGATCTCGATGACTCCCCGGACGGCGACTGGCTGTGCTCAGGCCACGCGATGACATGCGAGCCGTGACCGGTCAGAGAGGCCGGTCAGAGAGGTCCGCTCAAGGCCCGCACGTACCCGACTGACTCGCACACTGCCAGCCCGAGAATCCGTCCTCAGGGTGGTGGACGGCATGGTCGAACTCGATGAAGTCCCGAACCACGATGAAGGTCAGCACGACGGCCACAACCCCCACCAGCACCAGCCCGATCCGCAGCACAGACCTCATCGCCCGGCGGCGGCCGGGATCCGGCTCGGGCGCCCGGTCCCGGAGATCGTCCCGGCCCCGGCGATTGCCGCTATTGGGTGCATGCTGCCCGGTCATGCGCAGGACGTCATCTCGTCGGAGGTGCCGTACACGTTGAAGTCCTGTGCCAGACCCACAGTGTTGAGATGGGCGATGTCGGCCTGTTCCATCTCCTGCCCGCCCCCGCCGACGTCGGAACGGTGCTCGCTGGGGATGCCCCAGTCGTAGCGCTTCTGGACCTCGACGCGGTACGTGACCTCCCCGTTGTGGACGTAACCGGTGACGCGGTACTGGAAGTGGTTCAGCGCGTAGTACCAGTCCGAACTGCTGTGTCCGTCCTTGGGGTTGGGGGCGGTGCTCTGCCATTCGGTGGTGAAGGGGCCGTCCGGGCGGCCGTGCACATCCGTCCGCAAAGTCTTGTCGACGTCCTTCTGGAAGGCCGGGACCTGGTCCATCAGGGTTTGCGGGTCTACCTCGACGTCCGTGCCGCTGGCGTCCAGGTAGTGCTGGATCAGGCCGGCGGCGTTGGGGTAGTCGTAGTAGGGGCTGGCGAAGGCCGCGCCGACGTTGTTGAGCTTGTTGCGGATCTCGTGGTCCCGGGGGTCCGGTTCCGCGATGTTGAACTTCCGGTTCTCGCTCTCGAAGTTGTGGATCGTGCCGAAGGCGATTCTCAGTCGCCGGGCCAGCCACTCGTCGTCCTCGGTCGCGTCGTTGAGGACCTTCGTGATCCGCTTCTGGAGGTCGTCGGCTATGTGCTGGTGCTCTTCGTAGTTCTTGTGCACGTCCGGGTCGTCGGGGTCGTCGACGACGCACATCTCGATCTGGCCGTCGGCGCTGATCGTCATGCCGTGCTCCAGCGCCTGCCGCTGGATGTCCTGGGCCTTGAGCTGGTGCTCCCGCAAGCCCTTGGCCCCGCTGGTGCCCTTGGCGCCGTCGGCCTCCGTGTCGACGTAGTCGCGCAGCGCCCTGACTTCCTTGTCCAGGGCGTCGATGTCCGTCTGGATGAGGTCGCAGTACGCCTGTGCCCGCTCCCCCGCCTTGCCCTGCCAATGGTCCTGGTGGAGCTTCTTGACCACGCCGTCGTGGAATTCGGTACGGGCGTCCTTGATCTTGCGGTGGATCGCGTTCCAGCTGTCGCCGAACGTCTCCAGCGCGTTCACGTCGAGCTCCATGAGCTGGTGGAAGGTGACCACGATGCTGCTTCCTCCGGCTCAGCGGAACGGGTTCGGGGCGTGCGGATCGGCGAACTGTGAGGCGGTCGCGACCTCGTTGCGGTCGTACGCGTCCGCGCTGTCGCGGAAGTTCTGCGCCGCCGTGTCCAGACGGCCCGTGATGAGGGTGAGCAGGAGCTCCCAGCGGCTCTGCATGTCGTCGATGCTGTCGACGAACGACCAGCCGTGCGCCCCCTTCGCCAGGTCGCGGAAGGCGTCTTCGGCCGGCCCGCCGTTCTTGCGGAGCAACTCGGAGGTGGTGTCGCAGTCGTTGGCTCTGCCGCGGAGGAACGACGAGCTGACGCCGACATCCGGGTCGCCGCCCCAAACCGGCTGCGCGGACGACGGAGGGGTGGGTGGAGGGCCCGGCGAGGGCGACGGCTCGGGTTGAGCGGCAGTGGTCGTAACTGGTGCAGCGGTGGTGGCTGGTGCCGAAACCTGGGCATACGCCAGCCTTGGATCGACTGCTTGGCTCATCGCCGTCTCCTTCGGAACCGGTCGCCCGGCTCTCACCCCGTACAGAAGGAACGTTCCTGGTCAGCGTAGATCAACCGTTACTTGATGTGCCACCGCCAACTCCCTCACCTCGCCCAGGCCGAACCGAAGCAGCTCGCGCACGGTACATCGCGGGCAGCCGGCAACAGGCGGTCGTCGAGCGGGTCGACGCGGACCAGGCCCAGTTCCTCGAGGACGACAGCTCCCGGATCATCGACAGCTGGGCCACCGCACGCGGCGAAGGCATCGACTCCAAGAAGGTGAACGCCCAGCAGCAGAAGACAGCGAACGATGCCGACTCCAGCTCCGTGGAGGCCGAGAAGGCCCTGCGATGCACCCGCCTCGGAGTGCGGGTAGGCGGGTGGTGACGGCCCGGCGCCTCTCGTCTCCGCGGACGCGCCAGGCCCTCCGTCACGTGAAGAACACCACCAGCAGACTGACCACGAGGCCGAGTACGCCCACCGCGACCGTCACCAGGGCCGTGCGGAACAGCCGCCGGCTCTCCCCCTGTCCGTAGGGGAAGCCGGTGATGGCGCTGAAGAGGCCGACGGCCAGGGCGATCAGGGCGCCGAACCACCATGCGCAGCCGACGGCGATGGCGTGCGCCCAGCCCTGGTCCTGCATGTAGGAGACGTCGCTGATCCTGCGGGCCTCAATGACGTGGCCGCGCTGGTACAGGGCGTCGCTGCGGAGCTCGGCGTTGAGGTCCTTGACGGTGCCGTCGTCGGAGGTGAAGGTGCCGTAGCACCACCGGGTCCTGGTCTTCTTCCGTGAACTCGAACTGCTCGACGAGCTGCGGTACTTGTACTCGACGGTGCAGGTCTGGACGGTGAGCTTGCCGGGTGTGGACCTGGCGTAGGTGTAGGGGCCCAGGTAGGCGCCGAGAGCCAGGAGGACGAGTCCCACGAGGAGCAGTCCTGCGCCGATGAGGCGGCCACGGCTCGCCCGGTCTCCCGCCGCGGCGGCGTTCGGCGCGGCGTTCCCTTGTACTTGTGTCATTGGGGGTTCCTCAGGGGGGATACGGGCGGCTGTTACAGGGCGAGTGCGCAGACAAGTGCCGCCAGGGCGCCCAGGCCGAATACGCCACCCAGGACAGGGCCGGTGACCTTTGTCGCCGGCAGGCGCTGCCAGGAGTCCGAGAGGGCTGGGCCGTTGCGGGCGCCGAATCCGGTGAGGAGGCAGAAGATGCCGAAAGCCATCAGAGAGAGGCAGAACGCGAGAATCGCGGCGTCTTTTCCTGGCGCCCGGTCCTCGGGCAGTTCGAAGGTGTCGTCCGCTTGTACGACAGGGATTTTCGCGCCGCTCTCGAAACGCGATGTCGTGTTCACCACGACGTCTTGGTAACTGGCGTTGCCGTTCTGTGCGGTCCAGTTGCCGGTGCAGCTGAACTCGAGCTGTGTCGTACGCCTGTGCGTGCCGTAGTGGGTCCTCGTGTGTGTCTCACATGAAGAAACAGTGAGGGTTCCCTTGGTGCCCTTGCCTGCAAGTTCGCTGCGCAGTTCCGGAATGGTCACCGCGGTGACGGTCGCGGCCACGAGGAGCAGCCCCAGACCGACGAGTCTGCCCACCCAAAGGCTGCCTGTACTGCCGTAACGCGACTGTGTTGTCACCACTGTTGGTTGTCCCCCTGGGAAACTTGACGATCTTGACCGACGGTTTGCCGGGTCGTGCGCGAGGAGTCTAAGGTATCCGCCTGTCGTCCTATATGAACTGCGCCAAGTGAAGCTCGGGGGAGAGTAATGGCGTTCGACGCCTTTGATGTGGACACTGCCGTACTCCGCAGGCAGGGAGTGAACTTCGCCGAACTTGGCGGCGATTTCACCAAGGCATCCAAGCGGCTCCAGGACGCCCTTGAGGGGCTGGGTGAACCGTGGGCGGACGCGGATTTCGGGGAGATTTTCGGGCAGGTCTACACGCCGGTTCGTGACGGAATCTTCACATCGATGGACAGCCTGGGGAAGCGGCTGGAGAAGATCGGGCACAACCTGCAGGACATGGCGCATAACTACGACGAATCGGAATCGTCGAACTATGTTCTGATGGACGGGATTTCGGGCCAACTCTAATTAAATTCGGGGATATTGGCATGTCGCTCACACTGCCCAGCGAGCTTGTCTGGGTGCTCGATCTCCTCGGCTACAGCTGGCCCGAGGCCGACGAACAAGCACTGCACGACGTCGCCGAGGCCTGGCGGGCTTTCGGCAGGGATCTCGAAACGATCCAGACGGAGGGCGAAGGATTCGCCCGCACCGTCGTCGCGAGCAACGCCGGTACGGCCGTCGACGAATTCACCAAGGGCTGGGGCGCCTACACCGGCTCGAACGGCCAGGACAGGTACATCCCGGACGCGAAGACCGCGTGCGAAGTGATCGCCCTCGCCTTCGACGCAGCCGCGATCGCGGTCCTCACGGCGAAGCTGGCCGTGATCGCGCAACTCATCGCCCTGGCCGTGGAGATCATCGCGGCGCAGGCGTCCGCCCCCTTCACCTTCGGACTGTCCGAGGTCGGCGCGCTGGGTGCGACCCAGGCCGCGCGGGTGATCGTCCGGGAGCTGCTCAACAAGCTCAAGACGGAGGTCATGCAGGCGATCACCAAGGCCATGGAGCACGCCACCATGGACGCCCTCAAGAAGATCGCCAAGGAGCAGCTCGAGAAGATCACCAAGGAGAAGGTCAAGCAGTTCGCCAAGGACAAGATCAAGGAAGAGGCGAAGCAGTTCGTCCAGGAGAAGGTGGTGGACGCGGCCAAGGAGAAGACCAAGGAAGCCGCCGTCGGAATGGCGCAGAACGTCGCCCAGCAGAGCATCGAGGCCCACTTCGACGAGCGGTCCGGCATCGACCTCGGAGAGACGGCGGGCGTTGCCGAGAAGGCGGGCGGCGAGTACCTGGACGGCCTCAAGAACGAGGTCAAGGGCGGCGAAGGGTCGACCCTGGCGGGCTACACGGACGTGCAGGGCCACGTGGACAACGCCGTCGACCAGGCGACGGAGAAGGTCACCGGGGCGGTCGGCGATCGCGTACAGCACGGCGTCGACACGCTCTCCGGACACGGTGGCAACACCGGGGAGTCGTCCGACGGGGCTGCGGACAGCTCCTCCGAGGCGAGCTCGGGGTCAGGCTCCGAGGCGGGCTCGGGCTCCTCCCGCACCGCGCAGGCGTCCTCCAACAGGATCCCGGCATCCCACTCGACGGCGCGCTCCGGCTCTGCGCACGCCTCCGGGGGCGCGCAGGATTGGGCCCGGAGCGAGTTCGGGTGACGTCCCTCACCGGTGGCACACGACAGGACACGACAGGAAGGACGGCCGTACCCATGACCGCGGACCGGGAGATCCAGGACGAGGAACTCATGGGGATCGCCCAGGACCCCGAGCAGGCCCTGCGGCTGCGCCGCTCCCTGCGCACCATCGCCGGCGCGACCTCGCTCGATCCGGCCTTGCGTGCGATGGCGAGTGAGGTGTTGAGCGGCGGCGTCGACGTCAAGGACGCCTTCCAGGACCCGCGTTACACCGAGGCCGTCTACCAGCGGCTCCACGAGATGCGCCGGGCGGCCGAGGACCAGACGTACGCCGAACGCCAGCAGTCCAAGGGCCGGTTCGCGGACTGGGACGCCCGGCAGCAGGCCGAACTCGACCGCGAACGTGCCGAGCGGGACGCCCCCGTGCACGGTTCGGTCGACGGCAAGCGGTCGGCTCAGCGCTGAGGCGCGGCCGCCAGGTCACACGTCAGCGTCAGCCCCGAGGCAGGCCTGCCCACCGGAGGAGGCCGGTTCGTACACCCAGTACAGGGTGGCGAGTTGTACCGGCCGTCCTACGGGGATGAGGCAGCCCACTGCCATGGCGGTGCGCCCCTGCCACACGGGTCCTGGCCGCTGCCCGCCTCGATGTGCCGCGCGGCGCGGGCCCGGTTGGAGCAGCGGGGCGGCCGGCGAGCAGACCGGCGCGGGCACCAGCAGGAACCAGCGACGCCAGAAGGGGGGCGTCGGCGGTGGTGGCCGACGTGGCACGGGTGCGGGTGCTCATTGCCCTTCGGCCTCCTCCGAGTCCCAACCACCGGCACCCGCAGAGCCCTTGGTCATCAAGCGGAGCGGCTCTTCAGCGTGAGGATCCGCGTGTGCGCTCCCGGTGCCCCTTGCAGTCCGGAGCACCCATGTGCCCGCCTCATGCCCGGTCTCGCCGAGCCGCAACTGCGGGACCTGCTGCTGGATCGCGGCGACCGGCGGCACCGGGAACTCGCGGGGACGGGGAGGCGGTAACGCAGCCGGGGAGGGTGGGGTGCAGCGGTTCCTCGTCCCGTTCCAGGGGCCGGGGATGACGTGCCGCGCCTTGCCGTTGCTCGAGGCACGGGGGCGCGGCGGCGGATACGTCATACCGGACGGCGCTTGTTGCCGATGAGGTAGGCGACGCCCCAGGCGGCGACTGCGGCGAGTACGAGGCCGAGCGGGGAGAACCAGTCGACTCCGCCGGTGGCGTCGTTGTGCCACCATGCCTTGGCCGGGAGGAACGGGTTGTATTCCAGCATGTCCCTGATCGCCATGAGGGACTGTTCCTTGGCGATGATGAGGGGGAGGGCGTTGGCGTCGCCGAAGAAGGCGCCGAGTGCGGCGATGACGGCTCCGCCGATCCGGGCGCCGTTGCTGCCACGCCCCACCTTACCGACCAGTGCGCCGACAATCGCTCCATTGAGGAGTGCATGGCCCAGGTAGAGGGTGTTGGCCACAGTGCTGGACGTTATGTCCTTGTACGTGGCCAGGATGAGGCCGCTGTAGAGCAGCGACACGATGAAGGAGACCAAGAGGCCCAGGAACACCGCACCGACGGCATTACCGCCTGCGTCCGGTCGCTGTCCGAAGGGCGGCGCCTGGAACGGCGGTGTCGGCTGCATCGGGTACATCGGCTGCATCGGCGGCTGCCCCTGCGGGACGGGCTGCGCTCCGGAGTACATCGGGGGCTGCCCAGGGGGAGACGGCGGCCCGAACCCCGGCTGCTGCTGCTGCGGCGGCGGCGGTGCCGGCTGGCTGTACGGGTTCGGGTAGTTCTGCGGTGACTGCGGAGGCTGCGGAGGCTGCGGCGGCGGTTGGAACGGCGGCTGGCTCATGATTCCCCGTGAAGGCAATGGACTCAACTGGCAGAAGCAGCAAGTTATCAGTGAGATCAGGAGGGGGACGGTGGAGCCGGAGCGGGCTGGGTGAAGGGTGTTGTCCGTTCGGGGCCCAGTCGGTAGGGGGGTGTCAGACGGACCGGGCCCGGCCGAGAGGTTGTCCGGGGATGCGGAGGGCCTTCGCCCCGCGCTCGGTTGCGACGACGAGGATGCCGTCCGGGGAGAGGTCGGCGGCGGCGACGGGTGTGTCGGAGACAAGTGCGGCCACGACGTCCTCCGTCGCCCGGTCCCAGACGCGCACGTAGTCCGCGCCGCGGCTCAGCCCCAGCGGAGCGGCGGCCCGCTCCTCCTCGGAGAGGCGCAGGACCTGTCCGGGGTCGACGTCGCCCAGGTCGTCCGGCCCTGCGAGGGCGTGGACGAGCGTGCCCGCCGGGACGCCGAGCACGGCGACAGGAACGGCCGGTCCTTCCGGACGGGGCAGGCTGCCGACGGCCACCGCGCTGATGCCGGGCACGGACACGCTCCACAGGGTGCGCCAGGGCAGGTCGAGGCCGAGCCGGCCGTGGATGGCGTCGGCGTACTCGGGGAGGCCGTCCTCCACGAACGCGGTCTCCAGCAGGGCGGCGCGCAGTGTCGCGGGGGCCTGGGTGCGGGTCAGCAAAGGGGCCGTGCGCAGGTATGTACGGGCCGCTGCGCCGAGTTCTTCTTCCGGTACGGCCTCGACGGCGGCCCGCAGCGGAACGGGGTCGGCGTGCACGAACAACCCAGGATCCGTCAGGAGTTGGGGCAGCAGGCCCGCTTCCAGGGTGTGGCCCGCGACGTGGTCGCGTACGTACGCATCGGCCTTGCTCCAGTCCTGGCCCGGCACGGCCTCCAGCAGCGTCATCGCGATCTGGGTCTGGGCGGCGCGTACGTTCGGCAGCCCGGCACGGATCTCGTCGCCGATGGCCGGGTGCAGCAGCCGTAGCAGCGTACGCGCGCTGCCGTCCCCGTCCCGCCGGAGTGACTCGACGAACGGGCCGGCCAGTTCGCCGCTGTTCGCGAGGGCGCCGCTCATGTCCTTGCCGGCAAGGGCGTTGACGAGCCGTGTCCAGAGGTCGACGGGCAGACCGTCGCCCTCCGCGAGGGCCAGCGGCGCCAGGAGGTGACGCAGGGTCCGCGGATCCGCTCCGAGGCGGCGGGCGTGCAGGTCGAGTGCCTGGCCGAGGGACGAGGGCAGAAGGGTCTCGTCGTGCGGGGCGGCGGCCCCCGGACTCGTCAGGATGCTCTGTACGGCGAGCTGCACGGTGAGCGGGCTGGTGCCGGCCCGGCGTCCGATCGCCTCGGCGAGGGCGCGCCGCGTCGACGGATCCGCGGTGAGGGGCAGCTCCGGTGCGCCGGACTCCGGGCTGAGCAGCGCGTCGGCCTGCAGCACCAGCCCGTGCGGGTCGGCCCACTGCGGCTCGTCGAGGTCGATGACCTGCGCCGTGCCGGGCGGGAGCGCGCCGGCGAGTTCGGCGGCGAGGTCGCGGGGCAGGTCCGTGAGCAGCCGGATGTTGGCGGTGGCGGCGAGCGGCTTGAGCACTTCCCGTACGACGCGGGCCGGCTCGCCTGCCGCACGCACCTGCCCCGCCCGGTCGACGTCGGGCACCACGACGGTCTCGGTCCGGCCGAGGGCGCCCAGGGCGGCGTACACCTCGTCGACGCGGGTGGCGTCCAGGCCGTAGTGGCCCGCGATGAGCCCGCCGAGCTGCGCCGCGGTCAGGCCCGCCGCGCTCGGCACCGCGGGGGCGGGCAGTTCGGGCGGTACGGTCGACGGGTCGAGGTCCGCCAGCGGCAGCCGTCCGCGGAACTCCGGATCGCACAGCATCAGGAAGCCGGTGAGCAGGTGTGAACGCCCGCTGCCCGCACTGCCGGTGAGGACGGTGACGCGGGGCGAACCGGGCCGCTCCATCCGCCAGGCGGCCAGTGCGCGCAGCACGACTGTGCGGCCGCCGGTGTAGGGATGGGGTGCGTAGCCGGTGGTCGTGGCCGTCATCTGTGCGGGTCCTCGCGTGTGCCGGAGTGGTGGATGGAGGTCAGGCGTTGCGTTCGAGGTTCTTGCGGTAGAGCGCGATCGCCTGTTCGGTCGGGAAGTTCGGGACGGTCACGGTCTCGCCGGTCTCCTTCGACACCACGATCTTGGCTCCGCCGGGCGGCGCGGGCCGGGGCGGTCCGGCACTCTCGGCGGGGGGCGGGAAGACCGCGTACACCAGGTAGCCGATGTCGAACTCGTGGACGTGCAGCTCGGCCGGGGTGCCGTCGGGGAGCTTGGGCTGGGCGTAGCGGCTGAGGACGATCTGGACGGCCTGGTCCGGGGTGGTGGGCGGACCCTGAGGTGCGGGGGCGGGCGTGTCGGGAGCCATGGGCTTCCTCTCTGGTGCTGTTCGGTCGGAGGGGTCGGTCACATGGGGAACTTGTCGGCCCAGCCGCCGTCGAGGAGGACTTCGGGGACATACTCGGATTCCACGGTGATGGTGAATCCGGCCTGGACGGCGACTCAGGAGAGACCCAGCGGGCCCAGAGCCAGGAGGCCTCGGGTGTCGAGTGCGCGGTCCTCGTCGCGGGTTCAGTAGTCCTTGTGCCACTCCAGGGCCCTGGCCAGCCCGGTGTTGAACCTCGCCTCGTCCCCGCGGGCCGGCTGGGTCAGGAGGTTCATCGGGGGAGGAGCCGATCTGTATGGCGGCTCGTCCCGCAGATCTTCGACGTCGTCCCAGAAGCCCTTGGTACGGGATTCGAGCATCCTCGGGACATCGCGCGTAGGGGACTCATGCCGCGGAACGAGCCTTGGCGCAGAGGCAGGGACGGCCGGGGCCACGGAGGACTCCTTGTCGGGGGTCGGAGCTGGGGTCAGGTCGCGAACTCGCCGTACCAGCCGCCGTCGAGGAGGTATCTGGGCAGGTACTCGGACTCGACCTCGATGGTGAACCCCGAGTCCCGGGCCAGGCAGGCGACGGCCAGGGGGCCCAGGGCGATGAGACCGTCGGAGTCGCGCGCCAGTTCCTCGTCGCGAGTCCAGTACTCCTTGTGCCATTCGACGGCCTTGGCCAGTTCGGTGTTGAACCTGTCCTGGTCGCCGCGGACCAGCTGGGTGAGGAGGTCCATGGGCGGATACATGAGACGCAGTACGGCGCTTCGCGTCGCGGGCCGGAGCACGTCGGGGTCGGTTCCGTCCACGGCGGCGACCAGCTTGTCGCCGAGACTCGGCTGTTTGAGCCAGTACGCCTGCAGGGCTTCGACCCACGCGTAGATGTACTCGTCGAAGTCGGCCCCGGATGCGCGCAGCAGGGAGACGGGGACCTGGCACAGGTCGTTGGTGCGCTGCCGTTCGCGGCATACGCAGGCCAGCCAGAACGCCGTGAGCCAGTTGCCCGCGTGGGCCCAGGGGCCGGCACCGGAGCGCAGGACGTGCTGCTTGTGGCCGATCCGGCACTCGACGGTCGGTGTCGTCGCCCGGGCCGCGGTGAAGAGAGCGGAGCCGACCTGCATCGCGGTGACACAGGCTTCCCAGGTCTCCAGCTTGTCGGCCGTGGGGTCCCCGGAGCAGCGCCTGTTGAGGACGGTGGTCGCGGAGCGCAGGGCCGTGGTGAACCACTCGGGGCTCTCCGCGAGGTCCTCGAGCTCCTCCTCCAGCCCTGTCTGCAGCTCTCCCAGCACCTGCGGCAGGGCGCCGGTGGGAAATTCATGGCGTGGAATCTTGATCATTTCCGTCCTTCTCGGGAGGCCTGATGTCGTACTCCTTCATCAGGTATCCCTCATGCGTTTTCCTGGCCTCGTCGGAGTTGCCCTTCACCAGCATGTACCTCACGCGTCCCTCCTTGAGGCAAGGCCGGGAAGTTAAGGATCTTCTGGTCGGTGTCGAGCGTGTCGGGTCAGCAGGCGAGGGCGTAGGTGGCGGGGCCGGTCTTGTGGATCAG
>NZ_JBFBBE010000170.1:0-15636 GCF_040682555.1 Streptomyces sp. NPDC051172 | reverse complement strand
GGCTGCGCCCCCAGACCCCCCATCGGCCTGAACGGCCTCGTCCTCAACGCCGGACCGGGGCTGGGTGGGGCGCGGCCGCTCGTTACCTGAGACGGGTGGGTTGTCGGTTGGCCTGGGTGGGGTCCGGGCGGTTAGGTTGCCCTCATGACCGACACGACTGCTCCTCGTACCACCGGCGCCGTGGGCGCCGGGCTCGCCACGATCGCCGCTGACGGCACTGTTCTCGACACCTGGTTCCCCGCGCCCTCGCTGAGCGAGGAGGCCGGTCCGGCCGGGACCGAGCGGCTGTCCGCCGAGAAGGCCGTGGAGCTGCTCGGGGACGGTGCGGCGAAGGCGATCGGGACGGACGCCCGCCGGGGTGTCGAGGTCGTCGCGGTGCGCACGGTCATCTCCTCGCTCGACGAGAAGCCGATCGACACGCACGACGCCTACCTGCGGCTGCACCTGCTCTCGCACCGCCTGGTCCAGCCGCACGGCCAGAGCCTGGACGGCATCTTCGGCCTGCTGCCCAACGTCGCCTGGACCTCCCTCGGCCCGGTCGCCGTCGAGGAGATCGAGAAGGTACGGCTCAACGCCCGCGCCGAGGGCCTGCACCTCCAGGTGACCTCCGTCGACAAGTTCCCGCGCATGACGGACTACGTCGCCCCCAAGGGCGTCCGTATCGCCGACGCCGACCGGGTGCGGCTCGGTGCGCACCTCGCCGCGGGCACCACCGTCATGCACGAGGGCTTCGTCAACTTCAACGCCGGCACGCTCGGCACGTCGATGGTCGAGGGCCGTATCTCCGCGGGTGTCGTGATCGGTGACGGCTCCGACATCGGCGGCGGCGCCTCCACCATGGGCACGCTCTCCGGCGGCGGCAACGTCCGTATCACCATCGGCGAGCGCTGCCTGATCGGCGCCGAGGCGGGCGTCGGCATCGCGCTCGGCGACGAGTGCGTCGTCGAGGCCGGGCTGTACGTCACCGCGGGCACCCGCGTGACCATGCCCGACGGGCAGATCGTCAAGGCCCGCGAACTCTCCGGCGCCTCCAACATCCTCTTCCGCCGCAACTCGGTCACCGGCACGGTCGAGGCCCGCCCGAACAACGCGGTCTGGGGCGGTCTGAACGAGATCCTGCACAGCCACAACTGACGCCGCCCGGCGTCTGGGTGAGCGCTCTTCCGCCCCGCGCGGGAGGGCGCTCACTCATGTCCCGGGCCGCGCCGCGAACTGAGCCAGCGCCGCGAAGTCGTCCTCCCGCAGGCCGAGCCGCGGGTTGACGTGGTGCAGAAGCGCGGGGCCCGGGTGGTGGGCTCGCACGTACTCCTCGTCCGCCTGGCTCTGTTCGTCGTCGACCCAGGCGAAGGGGCGGCCCTCGGCGTACGCCACGATCGCCTCCGTCTTCCAGTGCACCCCGTCGGGCCGGAGCGCGAACAGGCCCGCGCCGAAGTCCACGTACGGCAGTTCGGGCAGGCCGATGACCGGGGCGATCCAGCGGTTGGCGGCGTCCATCCAGGTCGTGGCCCAGCACAGGTCGTAGTCGAGGGAGAGGAGTGCCGGGCCGTGCGACGGGTTCAGCCAGACCCGCAGGGCCCGGCCGGGGTGCAGGGCCACCCTGATCGTCGTATAGCCCTCGGGACGGCGTTCCGCCTGTGCGGCCCATGGGTTGAGCGGGCCGTCGACGTCGAGGAACAGCAGGGGGCGGCTCACAGCAACAACGTACGGAAAATTTCTTCGTCCGGCAGGCATAGCCGCGTACGGCGGGACGCGTCACAAGGGGCACAGGGGCGGGCAGAGGCAGCCGCCGGGGAAGAGAAGGTGACGATGAATGCCGAAGGGCTGGACAGCTTCCGCGAGTTCGTGGACAGCAGGTCGTCGGCTCTGCTCAAGACGGCCGTGCTGCTCTGCGGGGGAGATCAGCACGCCGGCGAGGACCTGCTGCAGAACGCGCTCGTCAAGGCGGCCGGGAAATGGCCGCGGATCGACGAGCCGGAAGCGTACGTACGCCGGATCCTGTACCGCCAGCAGGTCAGCCGCTGGCGGCTGAAGTGGCGCAGACGGGAGGTCAGCGTCGCCCAACCACCCGAAGGGGGCGGGCAGTTGGGGCAGGCCGGTGACACGGCCGCCGCGGCCGAACTGCGCATCGTGATGCGGGAGGCGCTCGCCCGGCTCACCGCCCGCCAGCGCACCGTCCTGGTGCTGCGCTACTTCGAGGACCTGCCGGAGGCCGACGTGGCCCGCCTGCTGGGCTGCTCCGTCGGCACCGTACGGTCCACCACCCACCGCTCCCTCGCCCGGCTGCGCGCCCTGTCGCCGGAGCTCGCCGCCCTCGGCCCGGCGGACGCCGAACAGCAGCCGTCCCGCGACTACTCACCCGTGGAGGTGCGTCCGTGAACGTCGACGAACTCGTACGCGACGCCCTGCGCGAGCAGGCCGCCGGACAGCACCCGGCGGCAGCGGGGTTCGCCGACCGTGTCCTGGCCGTCCGCCGGCGCCGCCGCACCCGCAGGATCGCGGCCGCCCTCACCACGGCGGCCGTGGTCGCCGTAGGGATCGCGGTGCCGCTGCTCGACTCCGGCAAGAAGGACGTACGTCCGTCGGACGTCGTGGACCAGAAGAAGACCAAGGCCCACCCCCACCAGTCGCCGCCGCGCGATCTGATCTCGGCCGGGGGCACGACCTTGGCCGCGTACTACGTCTCGCACACGGTCAAGCAGACAAAGGACAGCGGCGTCACCCGGCGCACCTACTACCTGCTGAACCCGAACACCGGCAAGTACGTGAAGACCGCCAACTGGTCCTGGCTCGCCGTCGCGCCGGGCCTGAGGACCGCCGCCGTCCTGGAGCAGGGCCTGCCCGCCGCGCGGATCGGTCTGTTCGACCTGGCCTCCGGCGAGGTGAAGCGGTGGATCCAGGTCGACCACGGGGTCGGCGGGCTCGCGTTCTCCCGCGACGGCCGGCAGCTCGTCGCGACGACCTACAGCGAGAATCCGGACCTCGTGCCCATCCCGAAGAAGCTGAAGGGGGGCGGCGAAGTGACCGTGCAGACGAGTTCGCACCGCACCGGCTTCTACGTCGTCGACGTGGCGTCCGGAAAGGCGCGGTGGAGCCGGGTCGACCTGGGCGGCGGTCCGGGCCCCCGCGACATGATCAACTCCCGTCAGGACTTCGCCCTCACCGACGACGGCCGGCACGTCTGGGCCGGGAACCCCATGGGCGACACCGGCAAGGAGTTCTGGGACCTCACGGGCAGGAAGGTCTCCGCACCGGCCGGCTACAGGTACCTGGAGTGGTTCGTCGACGCCGGGAAGTCGCCGAACGGGAAGCTGGTCGCCGGGGACTTCGCCGGCGAGGGGTGGAAGACCGCCTCCTGGGTCATCGACGCCTACACCGGCAAGAAGACCAAGGTGCGCGGGCAGCAGCTGCTCGCCTGGGTCGGCAACAACCGGCTCATCGCCTGGGACATCGACAAGGAGGTCAAGAACGAGTTCCACAACCGGCTGGTGCTGGTGACCGTCGGCAGCAACAAGGAGGTGCCACTCAGCGGCTTCCGCCAGGGCGACGACGCGGATGCCGGGCGCTGGGAGCCGGTCTTCGCCCAGCCCTGACCGGTCAGCCGGCCGTGAGCTCCTCGTAGGCCGCCAGCAGTCCGTCGACCGTCTCGCGGCCGGCGGGCCGCAGCGGGGCACGGACCGTTCCCGCGGGCAGGCCGAGTTCGTTGAGGAGCGCCTTCGTGGTGACGGTGCCGGGCAGACCGGCCGACATCAGCAACTCGATGAGCGGCGTGGCGCGTTGCTGGAGGCGGGCGGACACGGGGGTGTCGCCCGCCTCGAACGCGTCCAGCACGGCACGGAGTTCGGACGGTACGACGTTCGCGACGGTGCTGATGTATCCGGCGCCGCCCACCGCGTACAGGGCGAGGTTGTGCTCGTCGCAGCCAGCGTAGTACGCCAACTCCGTGCGGGAGAGCACCTTCTGGGCGGCGAGGAAGTCGTAGGAGCAGTCCTTGACCGCCACGATCCGGGGGTGCTCGGCGAGCCGGATCACCGTGTCGGACTCGATACGGGTACCGGTGCGGCCCGGGATGTCGTACAGCACGACCGGCAGCCCGGACGCATCCGCGACCGTCCGGAAGTGCTCCTCCAGCGCGTCCTGCGGAGGCCTGCTGTAGTAGGGGCTGACCACCAGCACGCCGTCCGCGCCCGCCTTTTCGGCCTCCTGGGCGAGCTCCACGGTGTGCCGGGTGTCGAAGGTGCCGACGCCCGCCACGACCGACGCCCGGCCGCCCACCGCCTCCCGCACGGCCTCGACCAGGGCCGCCTTCTCGGCGTCCGTGGTGGTCGGCGACTCACCCGTCGTACCGGAGAGCACCAGACCGTCGCACCCCCGGGACACCAGGTGATCGGCGAGCCGCTGCGCCCCGTCGAGATCGAGCGCGCCCTCCTCGGTGAAGGGGGTGATCATCGCGCACAGGGCACGGCCGAAAGGGGCGGTAGTCGTCATGCTCCCAGTCTCGGCAGACCGACAGTGAAGCTCCACTTAATTCTTCTACGAGGTATTGATAAGCGTTGCTGTGATGCGGTCGGCCAGGCCCTATGTCCATTTCGCCCGCCATGGGTCAGCATGGTCGTGACGGTCATCGGCATCGGCCCATGGAGGCGTCATGAAGCTCGGCAAGGCACTGGCCACTGGAGTCGCGGAGGAACAGCCGCAGACCCATGAGGAAGAGCTCGAACTGCCCGAGGAGAACCAGGACGTGGAGGCGTCCGCGCGCGAAGAGGTTCCGGCGGCGCGATGAGACTGCGGCTTCCGGAGGAACGCCTGACGGAGCCGCCGACCGGATACAAGATCGCCCACCCGGTGCTGTCCCAGGACGGCACCCGGGCCGGGTTCACCGGTGTGTCGCTGGGCGGCGCGCTGCCGTACGGAGTCCTGGCCGACGCGTCGTGTGTCTACGGGCTGCGCCACCGGGCGCCGCACCGCCGCTGCGACTGCGGCTTCCACTGCGTGCACGACCGCACGGCGGCCGAGGCGCTGCTGTGCACGGCCGAGCACCGGGCGGCCGTCCTGCTGGAGGTCCTGGTCCTCGGCCGCTACATCCGCTTCGAGCGCGGCTTCCGCTGCGCCCGCCAGCGGGTGCGGACCGCCACGGTCGGCCCCTGCGTGTGCGGCGCGGTCGCCACCGCCCTGGCCGACGCCGGCTGGGGCCGGCCGGGCTGGCGTGCGCTGGCCCCCTCCTGCGCGGGCTGCGTCCGCGGCCGCACGTCCGTCTCGCTCGCCTCCTTCGCGCGGCTGGCCGGGGAGGGGCTGCGGGTGGTGGCGGGCAGCGGCGCCGCCCTTCCGGCGGCGGACCTCGCGGTGCCCGAGGGGCTCGGGGTGCCCGAACTCGTCGCTGAGGCAGCCCTGTTGCAGGCCCGCCTCGACTGGTTCCAGACCCAGCTCGGCCGGCTCGGCGAGCGCGGGCCGGGCGGTGGCCGGCAGGGATAGCGGAGGTCGGCAGGGGGTACCCGGAGTGTTCCGAACGGAGGAAGCCGCAAGGAACGCGAGAGGAGGCGACCCCGTGACCGGGACCATGCACCCCCAGCCGGTGCGCGACGGGCACCGCTCGGTGGGCGAGCTCGTCCGAGAGGCCACCGAACAGCTATCCCGGCTCGTACGACAGGAAGTGGCCCTCGCCAAGGAGGAGTTGTCCGAGAAGGGCAGGCGCGCCGGGCGCGGCGGCGGGCTGCTCGGCGCCGCGGGCGCGTTCGCCTACGCCGGTCTGCTCGCTCTGGCCGGCACGGCCGTGGCCGCGCTCTCGCTGGTGCTGTCGGTCTGGGCTGCGGCGCTCATCGTGACCGCCGTGCTGTTCGTGATCGCGGGCCTGCTGGCCCTGACCGGCCGCACCCAGCTGCGCCGCGCCGCACCGCCGACGCCCGAGGAGACCCTCGTGAGCGTCCGTGCCGATGTCGAGGAGATCAGGGAAAGGGCGCACCGATGACGGACAGGACAGGGCCGAGCGGCGCCAAGGGACCCGATGAGCTCAGGCGGCAGATCGAGCAGACGCGCAGCCAACTGGGCGAAACAGTGGAGGAGTTGGCGGAGAAGATGGATGTGAAGGGACGCGCGCGGGCCCGCGCGGCAGACCTCAAGGACAAGGCGAGCGCCATGACCGTGCAGCTGCGCAGCTCGGCCGCGCACGCCGGCCATGCGGTCCAGGACCGGGCCACGCAGACCGGCCACAAGGTCCATGACCGGGCCACACAGGCGGGCCACCAGGTGCACGACCGGGCCACGCAGACCGGCCACAAGGTGCACGACCGGGCCACGCAGGCGGGCCACCAGGTGCACGACCGGGCCCTGACGGCGGGCCATGCCGCCCAGGACAGGGCCACCCGGACGGGACACACGCTCCAGGACAGGGCGGAGCACGACGTCCCCTGGCCCGCCGGCCCCGTCGTCAGGGCGGCGGTACGGCATCCGGGGCCCGCGCTGGCCATCGGTGCGGCGCTGGCCTTTGTCGTGGTGGTGGGCTGGAGGTACCCCAAGCGGTAGCAGATCGCTCCTGCCTCTGGCTCTGACACCGTCCCACCGAAAATCTCAGTCTTCTGGACAAAAAAAGTTTTCGGTGGGACGGTGGACGCATGCTGGACGTCACCGTCATCGAGGACCCCGAGGCCGCCGCCGTCTCCCTGGACCCCGTCAGGGCCAGGCTGCTCGCCGAGCTGGCGGCCGGACCCGCGTCGGCGGCGATGCTGGCCGGCCGGGTCGGCCTGCCGCGGCAGAAGGTGAACTACCACCTCAAGGCGCTGGAGCGGCACGGCCTGGTCGAGCTGGCCGGGGAGCGCCGCAAGGGCAATGTCACCGAGCGGTTGATGCAGGCCACCGCGGCCTCGTACGTCATCTCGCCGCTCGCGCTCGCCGCCGTACAGCCGGACCCGGACCGTTTCCGGGACCAGCTGTCCGCGCGGTGGCTGCTGGCGCTCGGCGCCCGGCTCGTGCGGGACGTCGGCTCGCTGATCACCGGTGCCGCGAAGGCCCGCAAACGGCTGGCCACGTATGCCCTCGACGGCGAGGTGCGTTTCGCTTCGGCCGCCGAACGGGCCGCGTTCGTCGAGGAGTTGACGGCCGGTGTCACCGCGCTGATCCGCAAGTACGACGCGCCCGACGCCGAGGGCGGGCGCGACCACCGGATCGTCGTGGCCGTCCATCCCACCCTCAAGGCAACAGAGCAGGACTAGGCAGGAGCCCCACCATGTCCAAGGAATTCGAGATCGTCAGAGAGTTCGAGGTCGACGCCACTCCGGAGGAGGTGTGGGAGGCGATCACCACCGGGACCGGCGGGTATCTGTGGCCGATGGAGCCGCCCGAGCCCCGGGTCGGCGGCAAGGGACCCTTCGGGTCCGAGGTCACGGCCTGGGATCCGCCGCACCGGTACACCAACCGCGTCGCGGACGTCGAGGGCATCTCCCAACAGACCCTCAACCAGCTCGACTACACCGTCGAGCCCCGCGAGGACGGCCGCCGGGCCTGGGTGCGGTACGTGCACAGCGGCATCTTCGTCGACGACTGGGACAACCAGTACGACGGCGCCGCCAAGCACACCGACTTCTATCTGCACACCCTGCGCGAGTACCTGGTCCACTTCGCGCCCCGGCCGGCCGCCTTCGCCACCTTCGACGGGCCCGAGGCCTCGAAGGCCGCCGACGCCCTCGCCGTCGTAGGGCGGGCGCTCGGTGTCGGGGAGGACGTGGCCGCCGGCACCCGGGTGACGGTCCGGGGGCCCGACGAGTTCGACGCCGTGGTCGACTTCCGCAACCCGTACTTCATCGGGCTGCGCACGGACCGGGGCCTCACCCGCTTCTTCGGGCGCAACCACTGGGGCCACCAGGTCGGCATCTCCCTGCACGACTTCACCCCGGACGCCGACATCAAGCAGTGCGAGGCCGCCTGGCAGGACTGGCTGAACGGCGTGTTCAGCCAGTCCTGAGCAGAGCCGCCCGTTACGGGCGGAAGCGCAGCACCTGCGGGTCGTGGTCGCTGATCTGGTCGTTGAACTCCGAGTTGACGTGCACGCTGTCGTACTCGAAGTCGCAGGACCTCCGGATCGACGGGCTGATCAGGATCTGGTCGAGGACCTGCTGGTTGCCCTGGTAGTCGTAGGTGTAACGCTCGCTCTTCGGCAGCGACTTGATCGCCGACCAGAGCTCGCCGTCACCCTCCAGGATCTTCGCGGTGTCGGAGAACTCGAAGTCGTTCATGTCGCCGAGCGCGATGACGTCCGCGTTCTTCTGGACGTCCAGGATGCTCTTGACGAACGCGTTGACCAGCGTCGCCTGGGCGTGGCGCTGGGTCTCCGAGCTGCGCGTCGGGGGCTGGTACTGCGAGGTCAGCCCCTGGTCGCCACCCTTGGAGTTGAGGTGGTTGGCGATCACGAAGACCGTGCGGCCGTGGAAGACGAACTCGGCGGCCAGCGGCTTGCGGCTGGACTTCCAGGCGTCGTTCGCCGGGTCGATCCGGCCGGGGGAGGCCGTCAGCTGCGCCTTGCCGTGCACCTTGGTGACGCCGACCGCGGTGGTGGAGTCGCCGCCCGCACGGTCCACGAAGGACACCCGCTCCGGGTTGAACAGGAGCACCTGGCGGATGTTGCCGCCGGGCTCGCCGCCGTCCTGGTCGTTGACCGGGTTGATCGAGCGCCAGTCGTACTTCGGGCCGCCCGCCGCGACGATCGCGTCGATCAGCTTGTTCACCGTCTGGCTCGCGTCGACCGTGCCGTCGTCCGTCGCGCCGTTGTTGTCCTGGATCTCCTCCAGGGACACGATGTCGGGCGACTGCAGGTTGTTCACGATCGCGGCGGCGTGCGCGTCGAAGGTCTTGTCGGACGGGTCGAGGTTCTCGACGTTGTACGTCGCGACCGCCAGCTCGCCGCGCGACTGCTTCTGCGTCGTCTCGCGCTGCAGGCCGCCGCTCTTCAGCGTGCCCAGCTGGTTCGCGACCAGGGTGTAGCCGCCGAACTGGTTGAAGTCCAGCGGTCCTGCCGTGGTGCCGGTCAGCGAGTCGCCGACGTTCGCCTTCGGGAAGTCGGCCGTCTCACCCAGCGACTGGATCTGCAGCCGGCCGGTGTTCTGCGACTCGTAGGAGCCGTAGAGCGTGCCGCCGCTGGGGGTCCGGTGCTCATGCGGCTTCACCGTGACCCACAGCTCGGAGTACGGGTCGGTGGCCGTCACCACGCGGGCGTCGGCGACCTGGACGTTCATGCCCTCCAGGGACTCGTAGTAGTCCAGGGCGTACGTCGACGGCTGCAGCGTCAGACCGTTGATCGAGCCGTTCGCGGCGGTGTCGCCCGCCGGCGTGTAGAGCGCGGGCACCGACTTCGCGTCGATCACCGTCGGGGCCGGCACCGCGTTGCCCGTGGAGACCGTGGTGACGGTCGGCTTGGTGATCTCGGTGACCGACTGGTTGCCGGACGAGGCGCCGCCCGGGACGTACTCGGAGACCGTGCCGGTGACCGTGACGGAGTCACCGACGGCGGCCTTCGGGGTGGAGCCGGTGAAGACGAATATGCCCTCACTGGTGGCCGGGTTGTCGTCCGGGTTCGGATCCTGGATCCAGAAGCCTCTGGAAGAGCCGTAGGCGCGCACGCCGGTGACAATTCCGGCCACATCGGAGACCTTCTGGCCCGCGTACGGAGAAATGCGCGTAGTGCCCTGGATGTCATGGATGCGCACGGAGTCGGCGTGCGCCGGCGAGGTCAGGGCCACGGCGGACGCCGCGGAACAGACGGCGGCGACGGTGAGCGCGGCGAGACGCGCGGAAGACTTGCTCGGCAACGGGATCCCTCCGGGGACGTGCGTGGGCGCCGGGACGAGGGTGGTGCGTGGAACGGTCCGAGGCCGCGACCGGTGGGGCGGTGGCGACGCGCGTAGAAGATACAGTGAACATGTGTCCGCTTCGTTTCTACGCGCGTCAATCTCCTGTGTGCGCACGCCAGTTGTCAAGGTTTCGGCCATGTACGGACGGGGTCCGGGAGATGAACCGGGCGGCATGGGTGGAAATCCGTCTAGGCTGAGCGTTTGAGTGGTACGACACGCCCGAGGAGAACCAACCGATGTCAGACAGCTCCCCCCTGCCGCCGGTGCGGCTGCATCCCGAAGCGGAGCTGGCGCGGGACGCGTTGGCCACACCGCTGCTCTCCCGGGCCGCCCGTCTCGCCCGCTGGGCCGGGCCGGACACCCGGGTCGACGCCGGGGGCGGGCTCGTCGAGGAACAGCTTCCGGCCGCCGCCGAACTGCTCGGGCTGAGCGGGGACGACGCCGCGGCCGTCGCGAGCGAGGCCTGGCGGGTCGCCGTGGACACCGGGCTGGTCGAGATCGCCGAATCCGAGGATGACGACGAGGGCACCGTCGCCGCCGGGCAGGACCTGGCGCTGCTCACCCAGGGCTCCCCGCACGAGGTGCTGGCCGTGTGGCAGGAGGCCCTGGAGACGGTGCTCGCCGACGCGAGCGTCCCCGACCTGGACGACCTGGAAGGTGCCCTCGACGAGAGCGGCGAGATCGACTTCTCCCGGCTGGAGTGGGACCCGGAGGCGGAGGCCGAGTTCCTCGACGGCGTCCTCGGCAACCTGTACCTGCTCACCGTCAGCGAGGACGGCCCCGGCGACGGACCCGTCCCGCTGCCCGCCCTCGCCGCGTCGATGATCGTGCCCAGCGACATGGGGGAGCCCACCAACGACGTCCTGGAGCAGGTCTCCGACGCGATGATGCGGCTCGACGACCAGTTCCGGCTGCTGGAGCCGGTGGGACTCGTCCAGTACCAGCCGGTCGACGAGGCGCTGATGGCGGAGCCCGAGGACGCTGCCGCGGAACCCGCCGCCCGGGCCGACGACACCGACGTCTCGCGCTACGGCATGGTGCGCCTGACCCCCCTCGGCCTCTACGGGCTGCGGGCACGGCTGCTGGAGGCCGGGCTCACGGCGCCCGCGGTCGGCGACCTCGTGGACAAGGGCGCCGACGCGCTCCTCGACGGCACGGCCACCTTCCCCCAGGCCGCTGCGCAGGCCGAGACCGAACAGTGGCTGGCCCGCCGCGAACCCCTGACCGCCGCACGGGAGTTGCTGGCCGCCGCGCGCGGCACGGACACCGGGGCACCTCTGCGCCGGCTGCGCTGCCAGCAGGCGCTGTCCCTCGTCGGCACCGAGGCCGAACCCGCACTGCGCGAAGTCCTCGACGACCCGGAGCTGGGCGGCCTCGCCCGGGTCTGGCTGACCGAGCACGGCGCACCGGACGTGCCGGCCCCGTCCGAGACGATGATCTTCTGGCTCACGATCGACACGATCGCCGCCCAACTGGCCGCGGAGGGCAACTCCGAGGAACTCCGGGCGCTGGTACAGGGCTTGGCCGCCCAGCACGGCGGCTTCTTCGCGGCGGCCTGGCGGGTCGAGCACCCCGCCACGGCGGACGTACTGGAGGCCATGGGGCGCCTGCACCCGGACAAGCGGATCGCGAAGGAGGCCCGGAAAGCGGCCTTCAAGGCACGCTCACAGCACGGTGGTTGAGCGCCCCCAAGGGGCGCGGGGAACTGCGCGACCAGCCACGACGGCCGGCAGATCCCCGTACCCGCGGAGCGTCTAACAGTGATAGACCGTCGTGTGCTTGAACGACGACGTCGCCCCGTTGAAGCCGTACGTCCCCCGGTACGCCGGCGGGTTCTGGTACTCACCCACGATGGTCACCGTCGCGGTGCCGTCGTGCCGCGTGGCGTCCAGGCGGAGTGTGTCGCCGATGAAGCCGCCCGTGATGTTCCACGGCGGACCGGCGATGGTGCCCGTGATCTGGCCGCCGAGAACGACGTACGGATGGGTGTTGGGGTTGTACCTCACCTCCAGCTCCCAGGTGACCGTCGCGCCGTTGTGCAGCTCCAGCCGCGCCGTCGTGGACACCGCCTCCGGCGACACCTCCTGCTGCGAGGCGAACGCCTCGTCGCGCGTCTTGACCTCGGCGCCCTGAGCATTGTGGAAGCGGTGCTCCACCGACGCCGCGGTCCTCTGCCTGCGTGCCTGTGTGGTCATGGGAATGGCCTCCCCTCGTACGGAAATCGATCGACCGTCAGGCCAGCTGCTCGGCGACCTCGATGCGCAGCAGCGCGCGGACGTTCTCGACGTGGTTGGCGATCGTGACAGTCGACGAACCCGCGAACAGCAGGCCCACCGCGACGTTGTCCAGCGAGGTGACCAGGGAGCCCGAGTCGCCGCCCGCCGAGATGTTCGTCGTCAGGATCTGGTCCTTGAAACGGGCCGTGCCCGCCGTGCCGTAGTTGACGTCGATCGTCGCGTCGACCGCCATGATCCGGCCGAAACTGATGTTGGTCGTCCGGCCGGTCTTCTTCACCAGGTCGCCGACCGCGACGTTGGCCTTGCGCCGCCAGGCGCGCGGCGCCCCACTGAAGTACTGCTCACGGGTGGCGTCCTGGAACTCCACCGCACCGAGCGCACAGTCCACCACGTTGTTCTGCCGCTCCAGCGGGATCTGCGGCGCGAACTGGATCGTGATGAAGCGGTCCAGCGTGGCGATCCGGTCCGCCGGGTCGCTGCCGCCGTCGAAGACACCCGGCTGCACGATCGGGCTGCCCAGCTGCGCCCGGTTGGAGTCCGCCAGCACATGGTTGTTGGACAGTACGTAGAACTTCGCGGGCGTGCCGAGGCCGGGGCCCGGTGGGTCGACCGTCGCGCCCGGCAGGAAGTCGTACACCACGCTGCCCAGCGTGCCCGCCGTCACCCGTACGTTGCCCACCGAGAAGCCCGAAGGGCACGGCCGCATACGGCGCTTGAGGATCTGCGGCTCGAACGCGGCCGGAGCACCGCTCAGCTCTTCGAGCAACGGCTGGGTCAGCCGGGCCAGTTGCTCCTCCACGCTGCCGTCCGGCCCGTACGCCGCCCCGCGCCGCTCCTCACGGCGCGAACCGGTCTGCCGCTGCTGGCGCTGCGCGGCCACATGGCCGACCGCCACCACGTCCGTGGGCGTCCCGTCGTCCATCTGGTACGGCACCACGTCCCGCTCCGGCAGCATCGACTCCGGAACCTTCTGCGTCACGAACACCAACACGGCCTCCCGGCCGGTCGGTTCACCGCCGCTCCACTTCACGCCGTGGCCGAAGCCGACCACGTTCGCCAGCGGCTGCTCGCGGCGCAGGAAGTCCGACAGCGCCTGCTGCCGTGAACTGTCGCTGAGCTGTCCGCCGGTGGGTCCTCGCATCAGTTCGGGCTGGCTCGTCACGGCCAGACCACCTTCTTCCCCGGTGTCGTAGCGGCTCCGGGACCCGACAGTGCGGCGCTACTCCTGCGCGGAGACCTCGCCGATCACGAGTACGCGCACGGGTACGCCCTCGAGTTCCTCCGGAACCACGTCCTCGTCCCTGAGCCGGTCCCGGGGCACCTTGCGGGTCACGAGGACGATGATGACGTCCCGGCCCGTGGCCTCGTCCTTCCCGGTTCCGACCCCCGTCACGTTGGGCAGGCCCATCAGCCGGCCCTCATGGAGGCTGCGCGCACGACGTGCGTCCACTTCGGCTCGCCTCCCCCGGGTTGTCCAGGCAACTGGGTGTCTATTGCCGTGGACACCGGCGGTCAAGGTGCCCTGCCTTAAATCATGGGATCGGTGACGACAAGTGGCATTCGACCTTCCTTACGAAGATTCGTCCGACCAATTACCCGGACACAAGGGTTTTTTGAGTTCCGTGGTCTTGCGTGTACGGATTCATGGAAGAGAGCCCGTAGGTGTCGTCCGGTGTTCAACTCCCGTTCAGGCGCGGGCGAAACGGTGGCGCCGACCCGAGGTTCGCCACCCTCCACGGCACACCCACCGTCACAGGAGACACCATGTCGCTCACCCGCAGGGACTTCGCCAGAAAATCCGCGATCACCGGTGCCGGTGTCGCGCTGGCGGGCAGCGTCGGCGCCCTCGCCACCGCGCCGGGCGCCCTTGCGTCCACCGACACCGAGGAAGCAGGCGAGGAGTCGGCGGCCGCACACGGCGGTGTCGGCTACGGACCGCTGATCCCCGACCCCGACGGCATCCTCGCCCTCCCCGCCGGCTTCAAGTACCGCATCATCACCTACAGCGGCCGGACCAAGCTGGAGTCGGGCGAGTTCACCCCCTCCAACCACGACGGCACCTCCACCTTCGCCGGCCCCCGCGGCGCCACCCTCCTCGTCAACAACCACGAGCTGAAGGGCCCCCGCGCCAACTGGCCGCACCCCGTCCCGCTCACCGAGGGCCTCGTCTACGACCCCGCCGCATCAGGCGGCTGCACGGTCGTCGAGGTGCGCCGCGACCACGTCGCCGAGTGGGTCGGCATCGCCGGCACCTCCACCAACTGCGCCGGCGGCAACACCCCTTGGGGCACCTGGCTCACCTGCGAGGAGACCGAGGACAAGGCCGGTCAGAACGGCATGACAAAGGACCACGGCTACGTCTTCGAGGTCGACCCCTCCGACCGCCGCGCCAACCGCGACCCGAAGCCCGTCAAGGCGCTGGGCCGCTACGCCCACGAGGCGGTCGTGGTCGACCCCGGGCGCGGCCACCTCTACCTCACCGAGGACGCGTCCACCCCCAACGGCCTCCTCTACCGCTGGACCCCGCCCGAGGGCTTCCGCCACGGCCGCGGCAAGCTGCGCACCCTCGCCGACGACGCCGGTGTCCTCCAAGCCTCCAAGTGCTTCGACTCCGGCGGCAAGTTCGTCGACGACCTCTCCCGCGCCACGAAGATCGGCACGGTGTACGGCGTCGACTGGGTGAACGTCCCCGACCGCGACGCCAGGACGACCCCCGTCCGCAAGCAGTTCACCACCGGCCAGGTCACCCGCGCCCGCAAGCTCGAAGGCATGTGGTGGGGCGACGGCGGCGCCTACGTCGTCTCCTCCTACGCCCGTGCCGAGAGCCCCGTACAACACGACGGCGCCGTCTGGTTCTACGACCCGGGGCGCCGCACCCTCACCCTGAAGGTCCTGCTCGGCGTCAACCCCGACCCGTCCGCCGAGGGCCACTTCGACGGCCCGGACAACATCACCGTCTCCCCGTACGGCGGCCTCGTCATCGCCGAGGACGGAGAGGGCCTGCAGCACCTGTTCGGCGCGACCGACAGCGGCCGCACGTACCCGATCGCCCGCAACGAACTCAACATCGGCAGCGAAGAGGAGCCCGAATACAGCGAGTTCACCGGGGTGACCTTCTCGCCCGACGGCAGCACCCTGTTCGCCAACATTCAGGAGCCGGGGATCATGCTGGCGATCACCGGGCCGTGGAAGCGGCAGCGACGTTAGAACAATGAGTCACTCGTATGGGTGAGCTTGTCCGAATCGGTGAGTGGCTGATAGCGGTGGACATACCGTTTTCGTATGTCTAAATACGACGCTGTCGGCCATGGGAGCCCGTATGTCGAGTGTTGCATTGACGCGACGGCACGAAGTGGACACAGAAGTGTTGTTGCGTCCAACCAGGTCGGTCTGGCCGGGGAATCCCTCGCAGAGGGGACCTCGGTCTGGCTTCCAGGCGGCACAGTGGCCCCAGTGGAGCGGGTTGTGGCGGAGTGACTGCTCAGCAGGTCGTGTGACCTGCCGCTGATCGGATCGTTGGTCTGTTCGTGGGCCTGTCGAAGCGTCGTCCGTCGTACGACGATCTC
>NZ_JBFBBE010000169.1:0-16022 GCF_040682555.1 Streptomyces sp. NPDC051172 | reverse complement strand
TGCTCGGGCGGGGCCTCGGGTGCCGGGCTCAGCAGATCCGCGGGAGCTGCTCGCCGAGCGGCAGGTCCACGACCCGGGTGCCGCCGAGGCCCGTGGAGACCACGACCATGCCTGGGTGCTCGGCCACACACTCGCCGATCAGCGTGGCCCCCGCGCCCTGCGGGTGGGCGCGCATCGCCGCGAGTACCTCCTCCGCCGCGGTCGGCGGCACGAAGGCGACGAGCCGGCCCTCGTTGGCGACGTAGAGGGGGTCGAGGCCCAGGAAGCCGCAGGCGTTGGCGACGGCGTCCGGCACCGGGATGGCCCGCTCCTGGAGGCGGACACCGGTCCCTGAGGCGCGGGCGATCTCGTTGAGGGACGCGGCCAGGCCGCCACGGGTGGGGTCGCGCAGGACGTGGATGTCGGGCGTGACCTTCAGCATGGCCGCCACCAGGTCCGCGAGCGGCGCGGTGTCGCTGGAGAGCTCGACGCCGAACTCCAGTCCCTCCCGGACGCTCATGATGGCCACCCCGTGCAGGCCGATCGGACCGCTGACGATGACGGCGTCACCGGGCCGCGCACGCTGGGGACGGATGTCCACCCCGTCGGGGACGAGCCCCACGCCGGCGGTGGTGACGTACACGCCGTCGCCGTGCCCGGACTCCACCACCTTGGTGTCACCCGTGGCCACGACGACCCCCGCCGCCCGGGCCGCCGCGCCCATGGCGCGCGCGATCCGCTCGACGACGGTCAGTTCCACGCCCTCTTCCAGTACGAAGGCGGCGGACAGGTAGGCGGGCCTGGCACCGCTCATCGCGAGGTCGTTGACCGTGCCGTTGACCGCGAGGTCGCCCAGGCAGCCGCCGGGGAAGAACAGCGGCTGCACCACATAGGAGTCGGTGGAGAACGCCAGCCGCGCCCCGCCCAGTTGGAGGACGGCGGAGTCGGCGAGCGCGGCGAGGGTGGCATTGCCGTACGCGGGGGCGAAGACCTGCTCCATGAGCTCCGCGGACAGAGCGCCGCCCCCGCCGTGCCCCATGACGACCAAGGGCTGGTCGCGAAGAGGCGCGGGACAGGTCCAGCCCGCGGGGTCGACGGTTTCGAAGAGTTCAGGCAACGGGGTTCATCTCCTCCCGCGCGGCCTGCGGCGTCGCGGCGTTCATCCGGCGGTAGAGGTAATAGGCCGCGCAGGCGCCCTCGCTGGAGACCATGGTGGCGCCGAGCGGGGTGCGCGGGGTGCAGGTGGTGCCGAACGCGGCGCACTCGGTCGGCTTGATCAGTCCCTGGAGCACCTCTCCGGCGCGGCACTCGGCGGGCTCCTCGGTGCGGATCGCGGTGACGTCGAAGCGGTGCTCGGCGTCGAACGCGCGGAACGCCTCGGTCAGCCGCCAGCCGCTGAGGGGGATGGGCCCGATGCCCCGCCAGTTGCGGTTGGTGACCTCGAAGACCTCCTCGATCATGCGTACGGCGGCCGGGTTGCCGCCCTCGCGCACGGCACGCGGGTAGGCGTTCTCCACCCGGTGCTCTCCGCGCTCCAGTTGGCGCACCGCCCGGCGGATGCCCTCGAGGATGTCCAGCGGCTCGAAACCGGTCACCACGAGCGGCACCCGGAACCGCTCGGCCAGCTCGGGGTACTCGGCCGTGCCCATCACGCTGCACACATGCCCGGCGGCCAGGAAGCCCTGGACCCGGCATTCGGGGGCCGTCATGATGGCCTCGATCGCCGGAGGGACCCGCACATGTGACACCAGGAGGCTGAAGTTGGTCAGCCCCAGGCGGCGCGCCTGGTGCACCGTCATCGCGTTGGCGGGGGCCGTGGTCTCGAAGCCGATGGCGAAGAAGACCACCTCCCGGTCCGGGGTGCGGCGGGCCAGCTCCAGGGCGTCGAGCGGTGAGTACACCACGCGTACGTCGCCGCCCTCGCCCTTGACCCGGAACAGGTCCCGGTCCGTGCCCGGAACCCGGAGCATGTCGCCGAAGGAGCAGAAGATCACCCCGGGACGCGCGGCGATCTCCAGCGCCTTGTCGACGACCTCCAGCGGGGTGACACACACGGGGCAGCCCGGCCCGTGGATCAACTCCACCTGCTCCGGGAGCAGTTGGTCGATGCCGTGCCGGATGATGGAGTGGGTCTGCCCGCCGCACACCTCCATCAGCGCCCACGGCCGGGTGGCGGTGGCGTGGATCTCGTCCAGCAGCCGCCGGGCCAGATCGGGGTCGTTGAACTCGTCGATGTACTTCACCGGGCCTCGCTCTCTCGTGGTTCCTCACTCACGGCGGCGACCCCGGCATCCCGCGACGCCTGCTCCCAGGCGTCGCCGAACTCCTCCTCCAGCAGCCCCAGTTCCTCGAAGAGCTGCAGGGAGGCCAGCGCCGATTCCTCGTCCAGGCGCTGGAGCGCGAACCCGACGTGCACGATGACGTACTCACCCACCCGCACGTCCGACACGTACTCCAGACACGCCTGTTTCTGCACACCGCCGAAGTCGATCAGCCCGGTGAGCGGGTCGGCACTGTCGTCGATGGCCACGACCTTGCCGGGCACTGCCAAACACATGGGTCACTCCTCTTGTCGTTCGTGCGCCGCGACCACGAGTTGTCCAAGGGCCAATCCGCCGTCGTTCGGGGGAACTTCACCGTGCCGCAGCACCGCGAAGCCGTCCTCGGTCAGCAGCCGTGTGCACTCCTCCTCCAGCAGCGCGTTGGCGAAGACCCCGCCGCTGAGGGCGACCGTGGCCAGGCCGGTCTCCCGGCGCGCCCGCCGGGAGATCTCCAGGACGGCCCGGGCGACACCGCGGTGGAAGCGCGCGGCGAGCACCGGGACCGGTGTACCGCGCCGCAGGTCGGCGACGAGTGCGCGGAGCACCGGTGCCGGGTCGCACAGGCCGGAGCCGATGCCGAAGGTGTACGACGAGGTGTCGGCGTCCCGGGCCGAAGCGGCCGCGGCCTCCAGCTCCAGGGCGGCCTGGGCCTCGTGTCCCGCGCGGTGGCACACCCCCAGCAGA
Source organism: Streptomyces sp. NPDC051172 (assembly GCF_040682555.1). Lineage (NCBI taxonomy): Bacteria > Bacillati > Actinomycetota > Actinomycetes > Kitasatosporales > Streptomycetaceae > Streptomyces > Streptomyces sp. NPDC051172. The sequence goes on along the minus strand of NZ_JBFBBE010000169.1, from coordinate 13,038 downwards.
GAGGACACTGCGTCGAAGAGCCGGCCCATGCTGGAGGTCGCCGCGCAGGCCACCCCGCGCGTCAACTGCCTTTCCAGGAGAGCCAGTTCCGTCGCCGAGCAGGCGGCGACGCAAGGCAGGTCCGTGTCCCACCGCACGCCCGCGGCCCACAGCCGGGCCAGCGCCAGACGGCACGGGTTGGCCACCCCGGCGTCTCCGCCGGGCAGCGGGGCGGGGGAGAGGTGGGCGAAGCGCCGGTGGCGCGCGTAGTCGGTGAGCAGGATCTCGCCGCCCCAGACGGTGCCGTCGTCGCCGTACCCGGTGCCGTCGAAGGCGACGCCGATCACGGGTGTGGTCCCGTCGAGGCCGTGCTCGGCCATCGCCGAGGCGATGTGCGCGTGGTGGTGCTGGACGAACACGGGTGTGCGCGCGGGCAGTTGGGCGGCGCGGCGGCGGGCCCAGCGGGCCGAGTGGTAGCCGGGGTGCCGGTCGGCCGCGACGAGTTCGGGGGTGACGCCGCTCAGCCGCCGGATGTGCACCTCCGCCCGCTCGGCGGCCTCCAGCGTGGTCAGGTCCCCCATGTCACCGGTGTGCGGGCCGAACCAGGCCTGGTCGCTCTCGCCGACGCACAGGGCGTTCTTGAGGTCGCCGCCCACCGCGAGCGCGGGCCGCACGGCGACCGGCAGACGCAGCGGCCGGGGCACATATCCGCGGGACCGGCGCAGTACCTGCTCGCTGCCGTCGGCGCGCACCCGCAGCAGGGAGTCGTCGCACGGTGAGGCGATCCCCCGGTCGTGGGCGAGCCAGGCGTCGGCCAGCCCGTCCAGCCGGGTCAGCGCCTGCTCGTCGTCCGTGACGATCGGTTCTCCCGACCGGTTGCCGCTGGTCATGACCAGCACACGAGGGCCCGGCGGATCGCCGGGCAGCCCCAACAGCAGGGCGTGCACCGGGGTGTAGGGCAGCATCACGCCGAACTGCGGGCTGCCCGGACAGACACCGGGAGCGAGGCCGAGGTGTCGGGCCGGCGTCCGCGGGCGCAGCAGGACGATGGGGCGGCGGGGGCTGGTCAGCGCCGCGCGCTCGGCCGCGGAGACCAGGGCGATCCGCTGCACGGTGTCGAGATCCGGGCACATCACCGCGAACGGCTTGCCTCCGCGCTCCTTCCGGGTGCGCAGTGTGTCGACGGCGCGTGCGTCGGTGGCGTCGCAGGCCAGGTGGTAGCCGCCGAGGCCCTTGACGGCGAGGACGCGGCCCGCTGCCAGCAGCGACCGGGCCGCCACCAGGGCGTCGCCGTCCCGCGCAGGACGGATCCCGCTGCCGGGCGCCGGCACCAGCCGCAGCCGGGGGCCGCACTCCGGGCAGGCGACGGGCTGGGCGTGAAAGCGCCGGTCGGCGGGGTCGCCGTACTCCCGGGCGCATGCGGGACACATCGGGAAGCCGGCCATCGTGGTGACCGCCCGGTCGTACGGCATCCCCGTGGCGATGGTGAAGCGGGGGCCGCAGTGGGTGCACGTGACGAACGGATGCCGGTGGCGGCGGTCGGCCGGATCGGCCAGCTCGCGCAGACAGTCCTCGCAGGTGGCCGTGTCGGGCGGGAGCAGCGTACGGCCCGCGGACCGCTCGGTGGCACGGATGGTGAAGGCGTCGTCCGCGCCCGTGGCGGGCAGGTCCTCGACGCCGACGTCGGTGACGGCGGCCAGCGGTGGAGGCTCCGTGACCAGGAGGCCGCAGAAGCGGGCGACACCGTCGGGCGGGCCCTCCACCTCGATGAGTACGCCGCTCGCCGTGTTGCTCACGAACCCGGCCAACGCGAGATCGGTGGCCAGCCGGTGCACGAAGGGGCGGAAACCCACGCCCTGCACCGTGCCGCGCACAAAGACGCGGCGGCGGACCGCCCGCGCGGCCGGGGCGGTCACGAGACGCGGCCGGCCGCGAGGCCCGGTGCCTGGTGCGTGTGGCGGTGAGGGTGTGGTGCCAGCGGAGGCCGGTGCACGGGGGCCCCGTCCCGCGCGGCGAGGACCCGCTCCAGCACGGTGGCGACTCCGGCGCCGTCACGGGCACAGGTCCGTACGACCTCCACCCCGGGGTTGACCCGCTGCACATGGGCGGCGAAGGCGGCCTCGTCGAAAGCGGCGGGCTCGGCCAGATCGGCTTTGGTGAGGACGACCAGATGGGCGGAGCCGAAGGCCGTGGGGTACTTCAGCGGCTTGTCCTCGCCCTCGGTGACCGCCATGAGGACGATCCGCAGGCTCTCACCGAGGTCGTAGGCCGCCGGGCAGACCAGGTTGCCGACGTTCTCCACGAACAGCACCGCGGTGTCCTCGGGCAGCCAGCTGTGCACATGGCCGGTGAGCTGCCGGGCCTCCAGATGGCACAGCCCGTCGGTGAGCAGCTGTTTGACCGGCGCGCCCGAACGGGCGAGCCGGTGGGCGTCGTTCTCGGTCGCCAGGTCGGCGGTGAGCGCGGCCACCGGGATGCGCCGCTCAACCGCCAGGGCCAGCACCTGCCCGAGCAGTTCAGTCTTGCCGCTGCCCGGGCTGGACAGCAGGTTGACGACGGCGGCCCCGCGTCGGGCCAGTTCGTCGCGCAGGCTCGCGGCCAGGCCGTCGTTCTTCACGAGGACGGCCTGGGTGACGTCGTCCATGGACTCGCACATGGGCGCTGCTCCTCGCGGTCGTTCGAGGGAGATGGGTGTCGGTGCGTCACCGATCCTCGATGCCGCCGGCCACCGGGAGCGGGACCTCGGCCGCGGACGGATCCGTGGATTCGTCCGGGCGGCTCAACGAAGGCGTGGCCGCGGGGTCGGCGAGCAGTACCGGGACCAGGGTGTGCAGGGCTGCGACGGCCCGGTCGACCGCCTTGCGAACCGGTGCGCTGATGCCCGGGGTGATGTCCTCGTCGCCGTGCGGCCGTACCTCGGGCTCGCAGGCGAGGACGAGGACTCGCGGCAGCGGCTCGTCGCCCAGGTGGGCGGCCAGGGCCAGCACCTTGGCCGGATCCATGCCATGGGCCTCGGGCGGGGCGGCGCCCGTGGTGCCGTCGGGCAGTTCCGGCTCGATCAGCGACAGGGTGCCCGGGCGGTGCCCCCGCGCGGCCGCGTCGACCAGGACGGCCGTGTCGTAGCCGTCCAGCAACTCGTACGCCAGATCCAGGCCGCGGATGCCGAAGTCCCGGACACGGACCTCGGCAGGCAGCGGCCGCCGGTCCAGGGCCTGGATCACCTCGGGGCCGAAGGCGTCGTCCGCGAGGAAGATGTTGCCGACGCCCGCCACCAGCAGGCGGGTACCGGACCGTGTCACCGGACATCCCCGGCGGCCGGGTCGCCGGCCGGGGCCAGGGGCCGGGCCTGGCCGTTCGGCAGTTTGCGGACGAAGGCGGAACGCAGGGCGTGGTACGGGGCCTGTGGATCGAAGAAGATGGCACGCATACGGGCGAGTTCGTCCCGCCGGTACTCCGCGAGCGGCTGCCGTGCCTCGGACGTCTGGCGTGCCGCGGCCTTCGCGGCGATCCGCTGCGAAAGGTCCGGGTCGCGGGAGAGTTCGGCCGCCAACCGCTCGATCTCGGCGGTGAACTCATGCGGCGGGGCCTGCACCAGACGGTCCACCAGGCCGATCCGTGCGGCGCCCACGGCGCTCACCGGCAAGGCCTCGGTGGTCAGCCGCTGGGCCGTCTCGGTTCCGACGCGGCGCGGCAGCGTGTACGTCCAGAACTCCGACCCGTAAAGGCCCATCCGCCGGTAGTGCGGATTGAGGACGGTGCCCGTGCGGCACCACACCTGGTCGGCGGCCAGCGCGAGCATCACGCCGCCGGCCGCGGCGTTGCCGCCGAGTGCCGCCACCACCATCCGGTCGGTGGTGCGCAGCACCGCCTCGACCAGGTCGTCCATGGCGTTGAGGTTGGACCAGGACTCGCCCGCGGGGTCGGCGGCAGCCTCGATGACATTGAGGTGGATGCCGGTGGAGAAGAAGTCTCGGGTGCCGCCCAGCACCAGCAGCGAGGTGGGACGGGTGAGCGCGTACCGGTAGGAGGCCAGCAGCCTGCGGCAGTGGCCGGTGCTCATCGCCCCGCCGGGGAAGGAGAAGCTCAGGAATCCGACGTCGCCGTGCTGACGGTAGCGGATGTCGCTCCAGGTGATCCGGCCGGAGGGCAACTCGAGCGGTGCCGCGAACTCCGGCAGCGACGGAGCCGGGAAGGAGGCGAGCACGGAGGCCGCCGGGCGGCGGAACGGTGCGGGGTCGCCGGAGGCCTTGCGGGGCCGCAGCTCCGGAATCCACACCGCCCCGTCCCGGGTGGCCCGGCAGACCGCCCCGGCGCGCGTCGCGAGCAGTTCCCCGGGCCGTCCGTGCAGCCGGTCCTCGGGATGCCCGCCGTGCAGGAACACCTCCTGGCCGCAGAGTTCGTCCAGGACACCCGGTTGGGAGTCGGCCCCGCGGAGCTTGCGCAGGACCGTCTCCGTCGTGTCCGTCTCCCAGTCGATCCTTCGCTGCTCCCGGCGGAAGGAGTCGCGCCGGACCACCCGGATCGCGGGATCGCTCTGCGGCTGCGGCTTGAACGATCCGTCGGCGTACCGACGCACCGCCAGCCGGACGGCGTCCGAGGCGGCGTCGGAGGCCTCGCCCCGGTACAGGTTGCTCTTGCCTACCGGCGGCACCGGGAAGGACTCGGCCGCCCACACGGCGCCCGCGTCCATGACGGCCTCGGCCTGCAGCACCGTCACCCCCCACTGCAGGGCACCCTCGGTGATCGCCCAGTCCAGGGAGGACGGGCCGCGGTCGCCGGGCGGTCCCGGGTGCACGATGAGGCAGGTGTGCTCCCGCCAGATGTCCTCCGGCAGTGCCGTCTTCAGCATCGGGGCGATGATCAGTTCCGGGTGTGTTTCGTGAACGGCGGTCCGGACCGCTTCGGCGCCGTGCGAGGCGAGCACGACGTCCACCCGGTGCCCTTCGTCGGACAGTTCCGCGTACACACGCTGGCAGAGGCTGTTGAACGCGCTGGCGACGAGCAAGATGTCCATGACGCGGAATGATCGTCGGTATGCGGAGGGGCGAGAAGGACCGCGGCGGCGTTTCGCGGTCCGGCGTCAGGTCTCTTGCTCCATCCGGATCGCATTCCTCCTCGAACGCCTCGCTGTGGTCGCCGCGGTGCCCTTCGAGCAGGGCCGGCGATCGCGTCGAGCTTGCGCTGGACCGCGTGCTCGGCACGCATCCCGGCGTTCTTCAGCAGTGATGAGGATCAGACAGACCAGGAAGATGAGCGGAGAGCTGGTGGAATTGCAGGCGTATTCGGCGAATTGATCGAACCGGCCGCGCTGAACAGGACTCTTGAAGGTCATGAGCGAGGCTTGTCCCGCCGTCCACGCGAGGCGCTCATGGCCTGCTAGCCACCCCACCGGTCCACCGCCGCCAGCACCGGAGCCACCCCGTCCTCCTCGCGGATGCGGGCCCCGAGGGTCTCGGCGCGCCGGGCGAACGCCGGGTCCCTGGTGGCCCGCATCAGTGCCGTGGCCAGCGTGTCGGGGGTGAGGCGGCGAAGCGGCAGCGTGCACGGGGCGACGCCCAGTGCGACCAGGCGGGCGGACCAGAAGCCCTCGTCGAACTGGATCGGCACCGGCACGGCCGGCACCCCGGCACGCAGGCCCGCCGCCGTCGTGCCCGCGCCCGCGTGGTGGACCACCGCGGCCATGCGGGGAAAGAGAGCGGAGTGCGGGATCTCGTCGACGCTGAGCATGTCGTCGCCGGCGGCCTCCAGGCCGGCCCAGCCACGCTGGATCACTCCGCGGAGCCCGGCCCGGCGCAGGGCGCGCACGATGCAGGCGCTGAGCCGCTCGGGATCGGGCACAGTCGCGCTGCCCAGGCCCACGAACACGGGCGCCGGCCCCGCGTCGAGGAAGTCCCGTAACAAGGACGGTAGTTGAGGCTCTGCGTCGTACGGCCACCAGTATCCGGTCACCGACAGGCCAGGTCGCCAGTCGTGCGGACGCGGCACCACCAGCGGGCTGAATCCGTGCAACACCGGACGCCCCTGCCGCTCCCGCGCCCGCCATGCCGCGGCGGCACTCACCCGGGGCAGCCCCAGCCGCTGCCGTACCGCAGGCAGCGCCCCGGCGAAGACCTGCTCCACGGCCAGGCTCACCCCATGCCCGGCGATCCGGTTGCCCACCGCTCCCAGCGAGCGGACACCCAGCATCGGCGGCCCGAACTCACGTGTGGGAGCGAGGGGTTGGAGGGGCACGTCCAGGTAGGGCAGGGACAGGCCCTCCGCGATGGTGTGCCCCAGCGGCCCCACCGAACCGGACACCAGCAGCATGTCGCTCGACCGTGCGGCCGCCACCAGATCGTCCGTCATCCTCCCGACCAGCGCCCGCGCCATCGCGACCACCCGCACCAGCTTGCCCACACCGGTCGCACTGCGATGCAGCCCGCGCCCCCGCGAGGAGTCCAGTTCCGCCCGGGGGTCGACGGGCAGCGGATGGAAACGCACCTTCGACCCGGCCACGAGCGGCTCGAAACAGGCATGCGTCACCAGAGTGACGTCGTGCCCGGCACGGGAGAGCCCGTGTCCCAGTCCGGTGTACGGGGCGACGTCGCCCCGGGATCCCGCCGTCATGATCGCTACGCGCACGACGGCCAGTATGGCGTCGCCGTACGCCTTTCAGCGAGAACGCCCCGTCGAGACAGGCGACTTCACGCTTGTCACGTCCGTTGACTTGACGCTTCCGGTGGCTCTACTTTCGGCGCGCAACATGTTCGGAACACCGATCCTCGTTCGATATATCGAATGAACGGAGCCGCATGTACCCCCCTCCGCGCGCGACCGACAGAGGTCTCGCAGCCCGCTGCAGAACCGCCGCCGTACGCCTCCTCGCCCTCGCCGTCACCGTGGCCGCCGCGCTCCTGTTCGCGGCACCCGGCCCCGCCCAGGCGGCGACGACCCGTCAGATGGCCGTGCCCACCGCCCCCATGGGCTGGGCCTCCTGGAACAGCTTCGCCGCCAAGATCGACTACAACGTCATCAAGCAGCAGGTCGACGCATTCGTCGCGGCGGGCCTGCCGGCGGCCGGCTACAAGTACATCAACATCGACGAGGGCTGGTGGCAGGGCACCCGCGACAGCGACGGCAACATCACCGTCGACACCGGTGAGTGGCCCGGCGGGATGAGCGCCATCGCCGACTACATCCACAGCAAGGGGCTCAAGGCGGGCATCTACACCGACGCCGGCAAGAACGGCTGCGGCTACTACTACCCGACCGGCCGCCCCGCCGCCCCGAACACCGGCAGCGAGGGCCACTACGACCAGGACATGCTCCAGTTCTCCAAGTGGGGCTTCGACTTCGTCAAGGTCGACTGGTGCGGCGGAGACGTCGAGGGACTCGACGCGGCGACGGCGTACCAGTCGATCAGTGACTCGGTCGCCAGGGCGACGGCCGCCACCGGCCGTCCGCTCACCCTCTCGGTCTGCAACTGGGGCAAGCAGAACCCCTGGAACTGGGCGCCGGGCCAGGCCCCCATGTGGCGCACCAGCACCGACATCATCTACTACGGCAACTCGCCGTCGATGACGAACCTGCTGTCCAACTTCGACCAGACGCTGCACCCGACGGCCCAGCACACCGGCTACTACAACGACCCGGACATGCTGATGGTCGGCATGGACGGCTTCACCGCCGCCCAGAACCGCACCCATATGAACCTGTGGGCCATCTCCGGAGCGCCGCTCCTGGCCGGCAACAACCTTGCCACGATGACTTCGGAGACCGCCGGCATCCTCAAGAACCCCGAGGTCATCGGCGTCGACCAGGACCCGCGCGGCCTCCAGGGCATGAAGGTCGCCGAGGACACGCCCGGGCTGCAGGTCTACGGCAGGGTCCTCGCCGGCACCGGCAACCGTGCCGTCGTCCTCCTCAACCGCACCTCCTCCGCCCAGAACATCACCGTCCGCTGGTCCGATCTCGGTCTGGCGAACGCGTCCGCGACCGTGCGTGACCTGTGGGCGCGCGCCGATGTCGGTACCTACGGCACCAGTTACACCACCGGCGTTCCGGCGGGTGGCTCGGTCATGCTGACGGTCACCGGCGGGACGGAGGCGGCCGGCAGTACGTACACCGGTACCTCCGGCTTCTCGGGTGTGGTCGCCGGGAACACCGGCATCAAGGTCGTCGACGTGTCGTACACCAACAACACCTCCGCGGCCCGCACCGGTACCCTCAAGGTCAACGGTCAGGGAGCGACCGCGGTCTCCTTCCCGCCGACGGGCGGCGGCCCGGGCACGATCTCGGTAGAGGTCGGTCTGTCCAAGGGTTCCGCCAACTCGCTCACCTTCTCCGGCGCCCCGACCCTCGACTCGATCACCGTCAGACCCCTGCCGGGGGCCAGCGGATCCCAGGTCGTCGGCAAGCAGTCCGGACGCTGCCTGGACATCTACAACAACACGATCACCAACGGCACCCAGGGCGAGCTGTGGGACTGCAACGGCGGCCAGAACCAGTCCTGGACCTGGATTATGGGCAGCTGTAGAGGCACTTACCAGCCTGACCAGGTTGGTTGCTTGGCGGACATGTCCTTCACGGGGCAGAGGCGAGGGCCTGTCGGCTAGATCTCACTCTGTCCGCCTTGCCCGCGCTCCCCTGACCGCGCCGGGCCACCGATACCGCACGGGCGGCAGACTTTGCACAGTGAAGGGGGCCAGCGACCATCCGGAGCCCGCCGCAGAACTGGTGAGTAATCTGCTCAACCGGTGACGCAAAGCAACATAGACGGGCCGCCGGGCGTGAAGTTGTCGTTCCTCCCGCCGGCGGCCCGGAGCAGATGCTGTACCCGCGAGGGGGCTCACTGCGGTCGCGCCTATGTCCTCGCGAGAGACTTGTCGGGCTCCGCAGACCGGCGGCCGGACAGCAGAAGCAGTCCGGAGGTGGCTCCGCACATGGCGAACAGTACAAGCCAGGGCAGACGGGCATCGGAAGCGAAGAGACCGGCCAGCAGAGCGGGGGTGATGACGTTGCCCACGCTCCAGGAGAGCTGGTTCACGCTCAGGTAGCGGCCGATGAGCTCTGGGCGCGCCATGTCAGTCACCATGATTACGCTGGTCGGCGGGTGCACCAGTTCCCCCGCGGTGTACAGCACTACGGCGGCGAACAGCACCAGGACGGGGAGCAGCTGTCCGCTGTTGGGTGCGAGCAGGAAGACGGCGAAGCCAGCGGCGTAGAAGGCGACCGCCGCCTGCAGGACCCGCGACGGGGTGCTGGCCTCGATGCGCCGTACGGCTGGCCCCTGGGCGAGCATCAGCAGGGCAGTGTTCACCGCGAACAGCCCCCCTGACAGCCAGACCGTGTCGGGGGCGATGCTGCCCGCGTACAGGGGCAGCAGTACCGCCAGAGACAACGCGCAGACGGCCAGGAACGAATTGGACGCCACGATGAGCAGGAACGGCCGGTCGGCCAGTACGGTCCGCAGTCCGGCACGCTTGTTGTCGTCTCCGTCCGGTCCGTCAGGAGAACTCGTCGTCGTGGTGCGTGCTTCCTGCCAGGTTGCCAGCACCACAGCCACGGCGGCGAAGGTCAACGCGTTGAGCGTGACGATGACTCGTGGGCCCTCGCTGCCCGCTGCGACGATCACTCCTGACAGAGCCGCGCCGATACCCATACCCATGGAGCGGATTGTGCGGCCGAGTGCGTACCAGCGGGCACGCTGCTCCCGCCCGCACAGAGCGATGATCATGGCCGAGTTGGAGGGCCAGAAGGCGCTGTCGCCCCAGATTACGAGCGCGGACAGGAGGATGACCTGCCAGAACTGGTCGACTGCCAGGTAGGCGAGGAAGGCAGCAGCGCGCAGTAGACACGATGCGGCAGCCATCCTGCCAGGTCCGAACCGGTCGATGAGCGTGCCGGTGTACGGGCCGCCCAACAGAGCGATGCCGGCGCCGACGGACAGCGCCACTCCCACCGTCGCGACGCTCATGTCGGAGACGGTGACGAAGTAGAGGACGCTCAGGGGCAGGAACACGCCGGTGCCGAAACTGTCGACCGCGGCGATCAGGACCAGCCGTCGGCGCCCGGTAGTGTCGGGGAAGCCCAGCCGCTCCCGCCACGTGATGGCATTCATGACTGCGCCCCCTGTCGCATCCGTGCCGCCAGAGAGGCCAAGCGGCGCCCGTGCTCGGCCGTGGTCAGCAGGTCACTTGCCCTCATGTTCTCGGGGCCCTGGTCGAAGTTCACCTGTGCCGCCGCGCCCAACCTGTAGCCGAGCCGGTTGGAATCGTCCGCGCTGCCAGTCGATGTGTTCCAGCCCGCGGGTACCGGCTGCCCAGCCCAGATCATCGAATGCTGCATGGCGAGGGCGAGCATGTAGTTCAGGGTGTGGAGTTTGCCGCCGGCCATGGCCGCTCCGGTGGTGAAGCCGCTGGCGATGGTGTCCGTCCAGTGGACCGCCATCTGACGGCGGCCGGTCTCCTCGGCAAAGGCGACGAAGGCGGCGGAAGGCCCTCCAATGTGTGTGGGGGAGCCGAAGAGGACGCCGTCGGCGGCCGCCATCAGCTCCCAGTGCTGTTCATCCAGGGCTGTGACGTCCATCAGGTGCGCTTGCGCGCCCTGCTTGACAGCTCCGTCGGCGACCGCGTTGGCCATACGGCGGGTGTTGCCTCCGCGTGAGTCATAGACCACGGCTATGAGAGTGCTCAACTGCTACTCCAGGGCTACACGTGCGGGAGGGGGAAGTAGTTCAGCTCGTCCTCGGCGGCCGGCTCTGTCCGCCAGCCGAGGGTGACAGCCGCTTGCTGTATGCGGCCGCGGCCAAGCTGCGGGAAGGCGGCGGGGAAGTTCGGGACCAGCCCGGGCACGAGGACGCGTGCCACCTGGTAGCCACAGGGCGAGACGTCGGGAGTGGTCACGTCGACGCTGATGACGTCCAGTCCTCGCGCGGCGATGCGCTCGCGGTAGGCGTCGAACGAGCGGGCCGGCAGCTGTGTCAGCGATGCCCAGTCGCCTGCTGGGAGGTCGGCGGTCCAGGGGGCGATACGGTCACGGGCGCGTGGGTCGAGATTCAGCTGTCCCTGGCACTGCAGGTCAACGACATCGCGGAAGTCGGGACGGTAGCTGTCGATGTAGCGCCGGTCGGCCCGATGGGGCTTGAGGTTGTGGCCCTGCAGTGCACCGGCCGCGGTCTCGGCCGCGAGTTCCTCCGCATCCAGCATGAACGCTGCGTTGCCCTGCAGGGTGATTGCCTCGGCCAGAGCCTTCTTCGCGGCAGCGAGCGGCGTGTCGCGCGCGGCGAAGCCGATCACCAGGGTTTCGTTCACGGTCGAGTCGAGCAAGCACGCCATCACGGGAACGCCGAACTCGTTGTCCAGGTGCACGAAGCGCGGTATCAGCTCATCGGACCGGTCTGTGATCAGCTCCCGCAGCTCCGGAAGCACCGGCAGTGCGGAGAGTTTCCGGGCGTTGTGCCACCACACCATCGACGCGTCACGTTCGATGACCTCCTCCAGCCCCGACAGCAGCGCGTAGTCCATCGAGGGCCCGGCGGCAATGCCCGCCAGGTTCGGGTAGGCGAACAGCGGCTCGCCGTGCCGTTCGCGTTCCGGGTGCTCGTGCCAGGCGACATAGACCATGAACGCCGGCACGTACACCTCGGTCTGCTGAGTGTGCGACCAGCCCTTCACCCACGCGCACTCCGAGTCTGCTGTGAACCGGGGGAAGGGGAACCCAGGCGTCGCGTGCTGAGCCTCGGAGTACAGCACCAGCAAGGCCGGATCCAGAGCGTTCACTCCGCGCGCCGTGAGCGAGGCAAAGGAGCCGCGCACCAGGAGCGCGGGGTCCACGTAGTTACCGCAGTACCGTTCGATCGCCTCACCGACCGCCGCCTGCTGGGCGGCCTCGGCGGACTCCCAGGACGTGCCGAAGGCGGCCGGGTCGGCCGCCAGTTCCATGACGCGCCGCATCCGGGCCACATCCACCGAGCAGGTATGCAGCTTGGAGGGAATGCCGTGCCGGGTCTCCCAGGGCTTCACCCGCGTGACAATGCCCGTTTCGCGGCCGACTACTTCCTTGGCGGGAGGAGTATAGGAGGCGTCGCCGTAGGGCCGGTGCGGCATTCGGATGATCTCGTGGTGCTGTGTGGTGAGGTAGAGCGGATTCATCTCCAGCTCCGACTCGTACAGCTCCGGCCGCATCAACCCCATCAGCCAACGCTGAAGGCGGGTCGCCACCTGCGCCAACATCCACTGCAGTTCAGAAGCGGTGATGCGCGACAGCGCGGAGTTCTCGTCGCCCGCCAAAGCGTCGAAAACGTCCTCCTGCACGGCGGCCGTACGTCGGCGCTCCAGCACATCCCTCATGTCCACCCCGCGGCCCGGCCAGATCCCCGGACCGAGCAGCCCGCGCCCGAGCTCGAACCTGAGCGACAACCATGCGATCCCTTCCGCTTCGCACGTCCCATTCAGCGCGAGGAGCTGCGCGTGCGCCGGCCGGTCGAAGAGAGCCAGCACCACCGGCACCTCCCCGGACTCGACTACTCCAGCGGCCCACCCGGTGACTTCGTCGCTCTTCACTGTCTCGAAGGCGACGAACTGCGACAGCAGGCCGCTGATGTTCTCCCGCAGACCCTCCGTTCCAGTGACCGCCAGCCGCACTTGTTCCAGCGGTACCGACGGGGCCTCGGCATCGCCCATCCGGTACGCCCACCGCTCGGCTACACCGTCGCGTGCCTCCCGCAAACAACCGTCTTCGCGTAGGACGCCGGCAATCTCGTCGTAGCCGTCGGGAGCGGACTGCAGAGCTTCCTCCAACGAGCGGCTGCCATCCAAGGTCTCTAGCCACTCACGGAGCACCGGAGCGGGCGTGGCGAGCATGAACTTACCGCCCTGCGGGGTGACCAGCAGGCACTCGTCTGCCGACACCCCTAGCACCTCCAGCTCAGCGGTGATCACAGCGGTCACGGAGCGGTCCTTTCGCAAAAGAAGGGAGAAGAAATGCGGTGACTGCTCAGGTCGTTGATTACGCGTGAGCGGGTGGCAGCCAGGGGTTTCCGGCGAAGAGGTCGCGGAGCACGGTCAGGGGGTTGAGGTC